>JBAVIK010000294.1:0-2936 GCA_049686815.1 Acidimicrobiia bacterium
GAATCCCTTTCGGCCCGGTCACAGCCACCATCGCAGCGTTGGCCATCGGAATAGGTATTCCGTACATGATCCACATAACTCACCGGTATGAGGAGGATCGTGTTCGTCAGCCTGATGCTGATACCGCGATAACCAACACGCTCACATTTACTGGTGGGGCACTCGCTGGTTCGGCGATTACCACAATTGCCGGGTTTGGGATTCTGGTGGTGTCGTCGACGATTCCCTTCCGACAATTCGGATTTGTGACTGCTTACACCATCGGTCTCGCCTTGTTGGCGGCGGTTTTGATCCTTCCCAGCTATCTCTACCTGTGGGACGGCTGGCATCGAAAACGCGGCCATGAGGTGATAGATCACCGCGCGTTGGCCGACGCGCTCCAGGAATAACCGAACAATGAGTCTCGAGGACCTGTTCTAGGGGCTACCTGCAACGATTCACTCGACAAGAATGGTGGCGGGCTCCGAGCTCGCCACTATTCATGGATGCATCACGTATTGCCAAGGAAGCGTCGTCGCTCCTCCCACTCGCCGAGAGAGTGCTGCGTCGGTACCCGTTCCTGACCCGGGAAGTCGAGCACCTGGCTACACACTCGAATGTGATGTACCGGGTCGTCACCGAGAGTGGACAGCAGTTGGTTCTCAGAGTGGGCACACCTCACGCCAATACGAGGTCCAACATCGAGTTCGAAGTCGCATGGTTGGACGCTTTGAATCTGGACACGTCCCTGGACCTCGTAGCACCGATAAGGACTGCCGGGGGTGGGCTGATAGTTGATGAGATGGATCCCAAACTGGGGAAGGAGCGTCCTTGCGTTTTGTTCACATGGGTTCCCGGAGTTCCACTCGGTGACGGTGCCGGGACCTTTGGATACAGGCTGCTGGGCCAGATGTCTGCGGCCCTTCAGCGTCACGGTCGAACCTGGACCCCGCCTCTGGCCGGGATGATGCGTCGTTGGGATCAGGTGTTCTATTACGACCCCGAGCAGGACCCGATCATCGTCCACAATCCCCTATACGGGCACCTCTTCGACATACCGCGACAGAGGACCATCGAGAAGGCTGTGGACATCTGCACTCGCATAATCGAAGAGTCCTGGGATAGAGGGCGCCCACAGGTGGTGCATGGGGACCTTCACGAATGGAATGTGCATGTCGTTGGAAGCCGCCTGTATGCCTTCGATTTCGAGGATGTGATGGTGGCCCTGCCGGAACAGGATGTGGCCATAAGTCTGTTCCATTCGAGACAAGATGACCTCCGTGACGACATTCGCAGTTCTTTTCGCAAAGGTTATGAGACCATCGCCGAGTGGCCGATTTCCGACCTGTCACAACTTGACGGGTTCATGGCGGCACGTCAGGTGATGTTGATGAACTATGCAGCGCGGACCTTGCCCATGGGGGAGGCAATGGACTATCTCGACAGTGTGGTGTCCTGGATCGAGGGTTACGTGCGTCGCTACCGCTAGGAGGCCTCCGAATGGAGAGGTTTGCTGATAGACGTGAGGCAGGTCGCCGTCTCGGAGCGAAGCTCCGCCATGAACAGATCGCTGATCCGTTGGTGCTTGCTTTGCCACGTGGCGGTGTACCCGTTGGCTACGAGGTTGCGCTCATGTTGGATTCCCCCCTCGACCTGTTGTTGGTGCGCAAAGTGGGTGTTCCCGGCCAGCCAGAGCTGGCAATGGGAGCGGTCGGGGAAGGCCCGGTGATCATCGAGAACGACGAAGTCATCGCCGCGGCTGGAGTATCGAACTCCACCTTTCTGGCAATAGCCGAGAGCGAGCTAGCTCAGCTCGCGGAGAACAGTGCCCGGTATCGTCGGTTGGCTCCCCGTCACGACCCGCGTGGTCGGGTGTGCGTCATCGTCGACGACGGTCTGGCTACAGGATCAACGGCCATCGCTGCCATCGAGGTCCTGAGGAGGAAGGACGCCGCCGAGGTCTGGGTGGCGGTTCCGGTTGCTCCACGTGACACGGTGCGGCTCATCAGCAGGCTGACCGACCGCACCGTTGTGCTGTATCAGCCGTTCAACTTCGTGGCGGTGGGCCTGTGGTACCAGAATTTCGATCAGACGGCCGACGACGAGGTCCGAACACTGTTGGCCGACGCCGGGCTACGGTGATCCGGCCCAACCAGAGAGGACCTGAGATGCCCGCCCTCGAGAAGTTCTGCACTATCGAAGCCGATCTTGACATGCGAGTCATCGGAAACACGCCGAATGGGATGAGAATCGATTTTCCGTTCAGCGGGGTGGCAACCAGCGATCATTGGGAGGGCGAGCGCTCGGTGAACGGGGTGGACTACGCGGTCGTCCGCTCAGACGGGAATATGGCCTTGGATCTCCACGCCACAATCGGAGAGAAGAGGGAGACCATCTCCTATTCAGGTGGCGGCGTCTCTCACGCCAACCCAGACAACTCCGCCAACCCGAGAGAGCTGATCACGTTTCAGACGGGCAACGAGGACTTCTCCTGGCTCAACAACGAGATCGGCGTGGCCTTTGGTCATGGCGCCGACGGCAAGATCAAACTCGACATCTACCTGGCCCGCCCCTAGCCAAACCTCAGTGGGTGCGCCCCGCAAATGGGGATCGCCTGGCCCGCCCCAAGTCAAACCTCAGGTAGTAGCGCCTCTCTCCAGAGGCGATGGAGTTTCCAAAGGAAACTCCCAACCTGCTCGGCTCGCCGAACAGGCGATCAAATATGGTCCGAATCCGCTCAGCTTTGCCGTTCACACCGAGCGGAAGTCGGGTTCGCGTTTCTCGAGAAATGCCGCAACTCCTTCGCGGTGTTCCGCCGTCTTCCCGAGACGACCCTGCTCTCGCTTTTCAGCGAGGAGAGCCTCTTCGAAGGTCAGACTGGTCGCACCTCTGATCAGACCTCGCGTCGTGACCAGAGAGTCGGGAACCAAATTGGCCAGCCTTGAACCGAGCTCGAC
>JBAVIK010000295.1:0-9191 GCA_049686815.1 Acidimicrobiia bacterium
CATTTCTTCTATGTGAACGATGACGGCGATGTGACTGCCCTCCGCTACGACAACTGGAAGTTCGTCTTCCTCGAGCAACGCTCACAGGGCACGCTCCAGGTCTGGGCAGAGCCGTTTACCGAGCTTCGGTTCCCGAAGTTGTTCAACTTGCGCACCGATCCCTTCGAGCGCGCCGACATCACGTCGAACACCTACTACGACTGGGTTCTGGACCGTGTCTTCCTGTTCGTACCTGCGCAGGCGTACGTTGCCGGGATGTTGCAAACGTTCACGGAGTTCCCTCCGCGACAGGAGCCGGCGAGCTTCAGCATCAATCAGGTCATGGAGAAGTTGAAGGCGGGTGTCACTAGCGCCTGAGGCTTGGCCAGACAGGTCTGATACTGCTTCGGCCAGGGTGGCTTGGTCTCGGCTACGAAGCCGAGGGTCTGCCCGGCTGAACGACCTGGTCCAGGCTGTCGGTTGTGGGCCACCGCGAGATCAGGCTGATCATGGCAATCGACAGCACGATCGAGACTCCCGCCTCCCAGGGTTGGACAACATCGCTGCTGCAATATGTCGAGATGTTGTCTGATGTCTCACTCGAGGAGCCGGTGGTTCCTTCGGAAGTGAAGAACCTCCAGCCCGACGTGAATCCCACGGCCTCTACGACGCTCACGTTTCCCTGACGATCGGTTGACGTGCACCGGGGGTCCAAATGTATGAACATCACGAACAACGGAAGGATGGCTGCAAGTCCGAGCAAGGGGCGGACCCATGTCGCCCACTTCGGTTTGGCAGCGCCCCGTGGTCGACGCTGACTCCCTAGATACCAGAGAATCACCACGACGACGTTGAGTAGTCCGACCGCACTGCTCAGCAGGACAAAGCCCTGCAGCAGGGCGGCCATTCCGGCCGCTGTCAGCAGCGAGGGTCGGCGGTCGAGGGAGTAGAGCGCCATTGTCGCTGGGATAGAGAGCATGGCGAGGAAGGCAAGGGCACTAAGCACCGATCCGTCTTCAGATCGAAAATTGATCAGCGCTACCGCAGCAGCCACTGCATATCCGAGCACAATCCCTGCCCAGACGAGTCTCCGGCTGGATCGAATGTCGTCGTATGTGCTCATCTTGGTCATCTCCCGCATAGTCCGGAGGTCCAGTTGTAAAAGTCGATTGCCAGCACCTGGCCGCTCAACTCGTCAGGGCTGTATTCGTCGAGGAAGCCTTTGATCTCACTTGAAGGTCCGGTGACCACCAACGTCCTCACCGGATTGGGCCCGTCGAGGCGTGATGACGCGATCTCCAGGTCGCCGGCGCTCTGAGATGCGCCGACGTATCCGAGAAGTTCCGGATGCTCCACGAGGTTGGCCAGGCCGTCGCGGACCGAGTTCAAGGCTGTTTCGATCGAAGCCGGTAGCGAGTTGACTGTCCTGCCGAAAGACGCCGAGGTGGCTCCCAGCGTGGCATCGTCGATGGTCTCGGGGCCGACACACGTTCCGTAGCCGAGGATCCCGCCTGCCCAGGACTGAGGAGAAGTGCCGGCGTTGATGTCGAATCCCGCCCAGACAACACGGATGTCGGGATCCGTCGCGTCCGCTATCTGCTGAGCCTCGGCAACGGTGAGGGGGTCTGTCCAGAAGAGCTGGACCGTAGCCACCGTGCCATCACCCAGATTCGCCAGCTGTTCGCGCGCCGACCCGGATGAGGTTTGCTCGATCAGGTGGGGCCAGGGTTGGAACTGGTCTTCACCCACGAGACTCGTCGCGCCAAGCCGAACGGCGATCGGGCCGAGGTTCCGCTCACCACTTCCCACCGGAAGGACAACATCGAACTCCATTCGGCGGTCGAAAATGCCAGATTCGATCGTGCCGTCGGACACGACAGCTCCGGGATTGAGCATCGTCGGAACATCGATGCTGGCCCTGGCGGCGGCAACCGCTCGATCGCCACGGTTCACCAGGAAGGGTTGAAACAGCAATACCGAGGCAAACCAGAAGACGATCCAGCCCGCCAGCAGGAGAAGAGCGGCAGTCAAAGCAGTCCGGAAGAGCCCACGTCGGACGGTCCGCTTCATCGTCCTCTCGTCGTATCGACTCGGGCCCACCGAGACAATGTCGACGGGAGCGACGTGGTCGAGGATCGCCCGGCATTCCGTGCAGGTCTTCAGGTGCTGATCCACCTCCCGTCTCGTGGTGCGGTCGAGCTTCTCGTCGACATAGTCCTCGAGGAGACCCTGGATTTCATCGTGATTCATCTGGACTCTTTCTCGTATGCGGACCGAAAGTTGATACGGGCTCTATGGATCAAGACCCTCACCGCCGCAGGAGTCGCACCCACCGCCTCAGCCACCTCCGAATGGGGAAGACCAGCGCGATCGGCGAGCAGGAGTGCGATGCGTTGGCGCTCAGGGAGGGTGGAAAGGGCAGCCTGGATCGCATCCATCTCCGCAACGTCGGGATCGGTCGTTGCCGCGTCAACCACCTGATCTGTGGGGACGGGACGTCTTTTGCGGACGTCGTCGATAAATACGCTCCGTGCAATTGTGAAGAGCCACGATCTGGGATTGCCGCCTCGATAGCCGCCAATTGCTCGGGTCGCCTTGACGAAGGTCTCTTGCATCAGATCCTCCGCCCAGGTTCTGTCGCGACACAACGAGACGCAGAATGCGTACACCGAAGTGGCGTGCTCCCTGTAGAAATCCTCGATTGTCGGGTTGGTGCCCACACGACTCCTGTGCTCCTCTGAGTCTCAAGGTCCGTTACACAGAGAAGACGGATTTGGTCGTCGCGAAGTTACGCCGAGATTGGTGCCATAGGATCTAGCTCGACCTCTCAAATCCCGACGAGACCCTCGCGGTGGGCAATAGCAGCAGCCTCGTTCCGGTTGGTGACGCCCAATTTTCGGATGATGTTGGAGACGTGCACTGAGGCGGTCTTCTCGCTGATGAACAGCTCTTCGGCGATTTGCCGGTTGCTGGCGCCTCGAGACACCATCACCAGCACCTGGCTCTCCCTTGTGGTCAGGCCGTGTGCCCCACCCTTGGGAGAACCAAGACCGAGTTCGATCCCGGCCCGACGCCCGAGCCCCTCGATCAACTCCTTGAGGGGGCGTGTCTCCCATTGGAGAGTCCGCTCGTGAGCACCTCTCAGCAGAACAACCGCACCATCTCGGTCATCTCCGGCGGACAACATCGCTTCAGCCAGGCGAGCCTGTGCATACGTCTCGAGGTAGACCATTGATATCGCGGCCGTGGCGTCTACGGCTTCCCTCCACGCCAGTGGATCCGGAAATCCTGCAAGCCGTGTGGATTCCGCTCGACAGATGAAGAGTGTGGTGTGGATCTCGCGTTTCCAGCCTGTCTCGGGGCCCGGCGATTCGGCCAAGTCCTCAATCGACCGCATGAGGGTTGTCCCTCGTTCGAGGGCCTGTCCGACTGAATCAGATCGACCCTCCAATCGGGCCAATTCGGCTGTGTCGGCTTCGCATCTCATCCCGATCCTCAAGCTATGAGCTCGAGCAAGGGGCCGCTCCGAGTCGGCCGACAGCTCCAGAGCGGTGTTGATCGCCTCTCGCGCTTCCTCAACACGTCCTTCCCAAGTGGCTAGTTCGGCGACGTTGTTCGCCAGGTCCAGTCGGGCTTCCTCGTCTTGAAAGATGCCGCGGCTCGCAGAGAGGGAGATGACCTGTCGGGCCGGGTCGAACTCTCCCAACGCGATCAGTAGTTCGGGAGCGACTGCCTCGTCACCCAACGCGGGAAAACGACTTCTCGCTTCGTTGGCTGCGGAGCGTGCCTCGAAGAACCGACCGAGCGTCATCAAATCGTCCTGGAGGTAGCAGTACAACTCCGGGAGCTGGTGACCGTGACCCAAACGTGGCATCGCTTCGATTGCCTCCCGGCCGAGAGCTATCGCCTCCTCCCAGTGTCCTGCCTCGCTGGCCGCCACGGACATGTTCCAATAGCTGCGCATTTGCTGATAAGAGTCGCCTCCCGCCCGGGCAAGTTCCAGGGCAGCTTCAATCTGGTGGAGGCCCTTGGTGTAGTCCTCGATGAAGCATGTCATAACACCAAGCGTGTTCAGCACGTTCGCCTCGATGCCTGTGGCGCCCACCGCCCGCGCTATCTCCAGCGCCTCTTCGGCGACGGAACGGGCCTCATTCAAACGGCCGAGCAGTGAAAGCCGCCCGGCTTGCCCTGCAAGGACCCGGGCACGTGCCTCTGACCACGGTTCTGCAGGAACCAGCTTCACCGCCCGCTCGATCATCTCCGAAGTCTTCTCGTATTCGGTCGTCTCCCGTAGATAGCGACTGAGCCGCTCGTAGAGCATGCCGGCCCGAAGCGGGTCGAGACGCTCATCAATCATTCCAATCGCCTCACGGATCCATGACGTCGCTGCAACAGGATCTCCGCCTTGAAAAGCGTCCTCGGCCGCTCGGGTCAAGATGTCCACCCGTGTGGTGCCGGAGAGCCCCTCCGGATCGTCGACCTGGTTCCAAGCAGCAAGCGCGCGGGAAAGTGAATCGTGAGCATCGGCGAAGGCGAACACCGTTTCGGCGGCCGCTGCAGCGTCGATCCATGCCTTCATCGCCTTGCCAACATCACCTGCCTCTTGGAGATGAAAGGCGAGCTGTGCAGACGCGGCAGCTTTTCCCTCCCGCGCCGAGCCGACGTGCGATTCGAGCGCTCGGGCGTAGGCAGCGTGATACTGACCGCGTTCCCCTGCCAACAAGTCTTGCTGCAGCGCCTCCTGCAACAACGCATGTCTGAAACGAACACCGAAAGGAGTGGTCGTGAGGAGGTGGGCATCGAGGGCCTCGTGGAGACCATTTCTCACATCCTCCAAAGGGAGTGCGGCGACTTCGGCCAAAGTGGCATCTCCGATATCCGTCACCGCCAGGGACGCCACCCCCAGAAGCTGCCGGGCACGAGGAGACACTGCGTTTGCCCGGACGAGGAGAAGCTCCCTGAGCGAGGCTGGAAGGTTGCGACCATCGAGACCATCCGCGGCAACCAGTTCCTCGACGAAATAGGGATTGCCTTGAGTTCGAGACACCACCGAAGCCAGGGTCTCTTTCGTTGGTGCCTTTCCGGTCAGTTGTTGGACTTGATCTGCTACCTGAACCACGGTAAACGGAGGCAGCTCGATCCATTTCGTGTGGGCTTGTCTCGCCACCTCGCTCAGAACCTGATGTAACGGATGGTCACGTCCCAGATTGTCAGTTCGGAGTGAGCCGATGATCAGCAGGCTCTGGAATCGAAGATTCGATACCAGAAATGTCACGAGGTCTCGGGTCGACTGATCGGCCCAGTGAAGGTCTTCGAGGACCAGAACAGTGGTTTCCTGCCTTGCCAGCTCCTCGAGCAGACCCAGCACCGATTGAAACAGCTGAGATCTGCTGGCCGCTTGAGCATCTGTTCCCTCACGTTGTTCGGTCATGAGTGGGAGCAAGGCACCTGGGATGACACCACTCAGTTCCGGGTCTTCCTGGAGTTCTCGAAGGGCTTCGACCAGAGGAGCAAACGGAAATCCTCGGTCCCCCAACGGCAAACATGCCCCCCAAAGGACCCGAGCGCCACATCCGTTGGCGAATTCGGTGAGCAACCGAGTCTTGCCCACCCCCGCATCGGCACTGATGATCACCATTGACGGTGTGCCAGCCCGGGCCTGGACGAGCGCCTCATTCAGCCGGGCAGCTTCGGCGGTTCGGACAACATATGGCCCGCGGCTCGGCGGCTTGCTCATGACCCAAATACTGCCACTTAGAGGCCGCCAAGGTTCAACTGTTGGATAAGGGCGTCGCAGTCATACATAAGGGATACGCCCGATGTGTCTTCGTCCACTTCCCCATACGTTGTGACCAAGGGCCCGGTTCGATATCCGGGCCAGCCAACAGGAGAGACTCAGATGCGACCTTGGGACACCACGAACACGCCTATCTCGCCGGCAACGGCTCGGATGTTCGCTCTCGAAGAATTAGGCCAGAAACTCCGACCCAAGCGAAGTGGGCTGCGCCCGTCGCTGAAAAGGATCATGGGCTCAATCCTCCAACTGGTCAGGGCGGGATAGAGAATGCCAATCGCGCGCTGGATTGTCCTGTTGGTCATCGTTGTGACCAGTTGCGGCACTGAAGGTCAAATTGCAGATGACGCCAGCTCTCCGACATCGCTCCCCACGACCACCGCCGGCGCTGAGCAAGTCGATCCGACCGTGTCGAGCTTGGCCGAAGGTCTGCCGCGGGGCGGCACCTATTCGTTCCTCGATGTGGTCATCACCAATGCCGAGTTGGGCAATATCGAGCCCCGGACTTACCTACGTGATAGGGACGTCGTCTCCGACAGCAGCTATCTGTTTCTGTCGCTCGAAGTGAACAACACGTCCGACACCGACACCGCCAACTGGGTTCCTATTCCATTTGCTCTCGATCTAGGCGATGGTGCCACCGAGGCACCCGAGATTCTGGAGGGCCGACCGAACATCGGTCTTTCGGCCAACCGATCGACCGAGATCGTGCTCGCGTTCGAGGTTCCTTCAGGTACCACCTTCGACCAGGCCACATTTCAAGTTGCCGAACCAGGTCGGGTACCGCTTCTCGTGCCTCTCGTTGGAGTCGTGCCTGATGCCTACGGGCCAGTGGACATCGATCTGTCTGGTGGCGGCCCGGCCCAGGGTGTAGGCGTTGGCTGTCGCCAGGAGCTGGACGTGACGATGCTCGGCGGTGAAACCTCTATCGACCTCCTCAACACCGAATACCCCACCTCGTATGGGTCGCGTCGAGCAATGATCGGCGACCGTTTTCTGACCGTTGACCTTCGCGTTCTCAACCACGGCGGATTTCGCTGTGGCGGCGGCAGCACCAATCTTGGGAACCAGGATGTGCGACTTCTCGTCGATGGCGTGCCTCGGGAACCGATCACATGGGTAAACGCGACGATTGGTCTCGAGGCAGCCCAGGACTTCTCGTTCCATTTCGCCTATCCCGTGGTCGCCGAAAGCCTGGTCTTCACAGTCGGGTCGGACGACGGCACGCTCTTGGCAGTGCCGGTAGATCTCGAAGAGTGACTAGTGGCCAGGAGCGACTTTGGAGTGGAGATCGAGCGCGCCCCAGGTCCTCAACTAGGTCGAGCCATGATGGCTGTCGGAGCGAACCCAGACCGAGGTGAAAGCCGGCTGGAACGTGTCCGCAACCAGCGACTCGAACTCGTCGCCAACCTCTTCGACGTGAACTTTGGAGCGGAGTTGCTCGACAAGATGTTGTCGGACGGCCTCGGGATCGTAGGAATGCCGATAGAAACGCCGGTTCACGATCACCTGGACACGACGGCGCAACGGATTGAACAAGGCGGCGACCGCCAGAGTGGAGGCCGCGACCACCAGCTCGTTGTTGCCTTGAGGAACCATCTGGCTGGCAACGATCACGCCAATGGCGTAGACGAGACCGAGAAGGAGAACCACTACCACGTAGACGATGGTCCGGTTGACGATTCGTCCCAGGTCATAGAGGCCATACTTCATCACCGCTATTGCGATCGAAACGGGGATGAATGCAACGGCGACAAGACCGAGGCCTTGAAGGATGCCGATCGCCTGATTGAAGCCCTGCCATCCCAGTTGATCTCTGAGAGATCCCAGGATCGCCACAAACGCCAAGACCGCAACCGCATACAACAGCCACTTCAGCTGTTGTCGCTCGATCGCTTGACCCCTCCGGTAGCGGACAATGAGAGAAGCCAATGTGGCGACACCCAGCACTCCGAGTCCGACGGTTCCAATCAATTCGAGTACGCCGAGTAGTCCGCCATCGTCTTCCCAACCGATCGGGTTTGCCAGCCCCACGTCTTTGAGAAGATCAGGGAGCAGGAGGACCGCTCCATAAAGAAGAGTGGTCACTGCCCCTGCCAACCAAAACAGCCAGCTCCAACGTGGTGTTACCGGCTTGCCTGTCGGAAAGAGAAACACCACCAGACCTATCGCCACCAATCCTGGAGCCCACAGTGGATTGGCGAGAACGTAAGCAAACTCGTCACCTGGCAATGGACCATCCACAGTGGCCAGGCCGACGGCCCCGTAGGTGACTCCCGCACTGGCGGCTGTCCAAATGAACGCTGTCGCCATCAGCCACCAGCCGACCGCATTTCGAGGTTTTCTCCAAGCGAGAAACCAACCCGAGACTGCAAAGGGCAGAAGGCCGAGGTAGAACCCTGGCGGGATTGGCTCGGAGTTCTCGAGCTTCGCAAGTTCCGGTCTGTAGCGGAGTGCCAACAACACCCCACCCACCATCACCGCCCCGATCACAGTCAGAAACCCCGCTGACAAGAAGCGGGTCACACGGGTGACACCTTCTTCACTGCGCCTGGAGGCAGACGACCTCATGTCCTCCTTATACGTGTTCACCCGATACGAAACCGTTACGGGGGCTTCCCGCTCTCACATTCTGGTGGTTTCAGCCACGCTCCCAGCAGTCGACGAGGTCCGGGTAGCCCGGCGGCTCGAGGTCGCCACTCAAACCCGCCTCCCTGGCCGCGCAGTATTCGGGAGCAAGCTCATATTGGGAATGGCCGAAGCCCGTCATGAGGTGCCAGTTGGCAATGCCCAGCTCAGGTATCAGCTGACCCCCGATGGGGTCGCTCCGACGCCACAGGTTCACCCATCGGTTGCCGAGTCTTTTCTGTATTTCGACCGTCAGCTCTTCAAATCCGACACTGGGAAACAGACGTCGATAGAGAATTCCCAGCTGTGACCCATAGGTGAGAAACGCCAACGGAACAGCATTCTGAGGAACGTGGTGCAAGGCAACCGCCGATATCAGCGAGCCCTGGGAATGGGCGGCGAGCACCTGGGTGTTCTTTTCGCGAAGAGTCTCCTCGAGCCTGGTCACTGCGTACGGCGAGTATGCCGGCGGTCCCAGTGGGTGGAACCAGCGCGGCCAGAACGAGCCGAGATCCCACAGGATCCCCACCTTCCGCCGGGAGTCCTCACCGCTGAGCAGGCCCCCGACGATCGACCGGAAGATAAGAACCGCGGGCACCACCACGACCAGGAGCTTGGCCACTCCGACTGGAGTTCCCAGATCAAAACTGAATCCGAGAAGGTCGACAGTCCACCCGGTCGGTTCACTCAAACCAGGCGCCAGCCGCACCGGGTCACAATCGGTGAAACTCTCACAGGCGCCAACAACTGCGGTGACACCGGCGGCGATTCCGTAGGCCCCTGCGAATCC
>JBAVIK010000296.1:0-9422 GCA_049686815.1 Acidimicrobiia bacterium
ATATAGGCGAGCGCCAGCAGTGGGTTGCCTCCCGCCACCTCCGCCAAGGGTTCGGCATCCCCTGGCCGCACGGTGCCGCCGAGGACTTGCCCGGCCATCATCTCAACCTGCTCCACTTCGAGCGGGGCCAGCGAGAGTTCTGTGCAGGTCGTCGTCTGCCGAAGCTGATCGAGCAGTCGCTCTGCTCGCGGTGAGGCATCGTAAGAGTCCATTGCCATCAAGAGGAGGACACGCATCGAAGACAGGTCCAGGGCCAGATAGCTCAGGAGGTCGAGAGACGCTTCGTCGATCCACTGGACGTCATCGAACGCGATCAGCAGTGGACGATCCGCAGTGAGACGATCGATGAGACGAACCATCGACTCGAACAAGCGTGTGCGTTCCATTGAAGGATCGCCCAGCGGCACGGGCGCCGCGAGATCCAGGCCTTCCAACACGAGACCGAGCGAATCGAGCCCTCGCACGAGCTTCGCTCTCTTGGGCGGCGGGACCTCATGAAGTGCGCGCCCGACGGCATGAACCACGGAAGCAAATGCGAGACCAGAGCCAATTGGACTTCCGGCTCCGCGGAGTATTCCAAAGGAGCGACTGCTGGCAAGTTTTACGGCCTCATCGATGAGCCGCGACTTCCCCAGGCCAAGCGAACCAGTCACCACCACGGACTGACCGAACCCTTGCTCGAGGCGCTCAATCGCCTCTGAGATGGCACCGACCTCGAGGTCCCGTCCCACCAAGAAGTCGGGCGAAGCTGTCAGGCCGGATTGGTGCGGCACGCCCATACGGGCAAGCTACGCCTGAGGGCTTGCAGATGCCCGGGGGTCCCTTGCCAAACCTCACACCGTCTCGGGTGACGCAATACAGGCCTGGCGCACAAACATGTGAACGCCGGCGGTTTCCCCTGCTCAGGAGGTCTCGACTCCATTCGCAAAGCGGGGTCGGGTCCCGGCCACTTCAGTCTGAGGCTTTGTGTCCCTTTCTGTGGACCAAGGCGGGTCTCCGCAGTCCTCGTGCCCGATGGGCTGGCAGACCACAGCGGTGGAGTGGATCGCTGGGATTCGGGTGTCTCGGACGGCTAGTGATGGACCCCGAAACTTGTTTCGAGCCTCAGTTGATGCGTCCGTCGCTATCGAAGACCACTCGTCCTCCGACAACAGTCATCTGAACGTGCAGCGTTTCGTCGAAGAATGTGATGTCACCGCGGGATCCGGCCGTCAGACGGCCTCTTGATGGATCGTTGAGTATCGACGCCGGTGTCACCGAGGCAGCCTCGATCGCCTCGGCCCAAGAACAATCGGTGAAGGCGTGAAAATTGCGAACCGCCTCGTCCATGGTCAGAACGCTCCCGGCCAGATGACCTTCGGCGTTGGAGGCTCGAGACCCTTCGACGATCACATCGATGTCGCCGAGTCGATACGTCCCATCGCCCATACCCATTCCGGCCATCGCATCGGTCACCAGTGCAATACCTGATGACCTCTTGGCCTCGCGGATGACTTTCACCGTTCCGGGGTGGAGATGATGTCCGTCCACGATTATCCCCGCCGTTGCGGAAGGCGTGGCGAGCAATGCTCCAGCTAGCCCAGGGCGTCGGTGATCGAACCCGGACATTGCGTTGAACAGGTGCGTTCCGTGGCTGATGCCCCATCCGAAGGAGACCATTGCCTCGGTGAAGTCGGCGTCGGAGTGCCCTGCCGCCACGATCACGCCAGCGTCCAGCAGATGACGGACTACCTCCTCGGCATGGGGAAGCTCCGGCGCCAAAGTCACCATCCCGACTCCTTCGGTGCCTCCCCAACTCTCGACGACATCAAGACTTGGATTGATCAGAAACTTTGTCGAATGGGTTCCGCGTTGGCTGGGCGCGATCATCGGTCCCTCGCAGTGGAGGCCGATCGGGGTGGCTCCTTCCCAGCCCTCGGGTGGTCCGGCGAGAATCACCTGTCTCGCGCTCATCACAGCCCCGGGTTCACTACTGATGATCGTTGGCAGGAAGGCCGTGACCCCGTGTTCCGGCAGACGCGATGCCACCACCCAGATCTTCGATGGATCGTCGGTGAAGTCATGGCCGAAGCCACCGTTGAGCTGTAGGTCGATGAGACCGGGAGCCGCAATCAACCCTGAGACGTCCACGGCGTCGCGATCGCTCACACCGAGTTGGATCACACCATTCGAGACCACGATTTCAGTTGTCTCGCCGGTGTCCCATCGTCTGCTCCCGACTGCCCGAAAGTTGCTCATGGATGATGGTTCCGACCTTCTGGAATCCCCAGTGGCATTGGCAGAAAAATCCCCAGCGGGATCCGCGACGTGTTGCGGGGATGACCCGAGAGCCATTGCTGATCAGTGATCACGGTAGGGGACTCTAAGTATTCGAAATGCTGTTTGACATTCACCCCCAGAACTTTGTAAGTTTACTGAACTGTCATTCAGGGAGGACAGGTGACAGAAACCGACGGTGTCAAGCAGCGTCACGCCAAGGCGACCAAACACGACTCGCGTCGAACAAACCTGCGCACCGCATTGGAACTGGTCTCGCGTCATGGTGCCACCAGCCGGGCGGAGATCGCTCGGCGTACCGGGCTGTCCCGGGCGGCCGTCTCAAGTCTCGTAGGTGAACTGATCGAGCAACGCCTCGTGCGGGAGTTGGGCCAGGGAGAATCGGCCGGCGGTAAACCACCGACCCTGCTGGCCCTGAACGAGCGGGCACGCGAGATCGTTGCCCTCGACCTTGGTCACCACCCGTTCCAGGCAGCACTGGTCGATCTCTCCGGTCGCATTCATGAGCGTGTCGCCGCCGAAGACTCTGATTTTGCTCCGACAGGAAGCCGGGCTCTGGACATTGCCGAGCAACTCATTGAGACCATTCTGGAGCTCACCACGGCTCCGGTGCTCGGGATAGGCGTCGGTTCTCCCGGAGTCATCGCCTCCGACGGCCGCGTTCTCGAAGCCTCGAACCTCGCCTGGCACGGCTTCGACCTCGCTGCAGAGCTTCGGATCCGTTTCGATCATCCTGTGTCGATTGCCAACGACGCCGCAATGGCGGCCCTCGCCGAGTTCAGCAGACATCCCACCGACCGCAACGTCATCCTGGTGAAGCTGGGCCGGGGAGTCGGTGCTGGCCTGGTACTCGACGGCTCCCTATATCGGGGTGAGCATTCAGCCGCCGGCGAAATCGGGCATGTGAGGGTGGTGAACGACGGCGAGGTTTGTGGCTGCGGCCATCGCGGATGTCTCGAGACTGTCGCCAGTGTGCCGGCCATTCTCGCCCGAATTGGTGCCGACCCCGATCGAGATCCCTGGGACGCACTCGCCTTGGCGGGGCTCTATGGGGAGTCGGGTGTTCGAACCGCGCTCGAGGAGGCTGGTGGTGCGATCGGGGCAGCCCTCGCCAGCGTTGTGGCAACTCTCGACGTGGGCCATGTCATCCTTGCTCCAGAGCTCCTCAACGCCAGCGACACCCTCGTCGACTCCGTGCGCACCGAGCTCAACGATCGCATCCTTCCCTCCACGGCAGAGCTCATCGAGGTGGAGGCGACACAGCTCGGAAGCGATCTCGTGCTGTCCGGAGCCGCCTCTGCGGTTCTGGTTGACCAGTTTGGAGCAGTGCTCTGATGAGTACCACCGTCGGCATCGACATCGGAGGCTCATCGGTCACTGCGGTGACTCGGGACGACTCCGCGGAAATCGTGGGTCGATACAAATCGTCAGCATCCCTCCAAGGTGGCTACCAGGTGGCAGCCTCCGCCGTCGAGGCGTGGCGTTCGCTCGCGACTGACGATTGTGTTGCTGTGGGTGTGGGTGTCCCAGGGAGGGTGAATCCGGAGACTGGCCAGGTGAGCCTGGCGGTCAACCTTGGCATAGGCCCTGAGCCCTTCGATCTGGCAGGTGAGATTGAATCCGAGATCGGGCTCCCGGTGGCAATCGAGAACGACGTGAAAATCGCCGCACTAGGCGCGCATGAGGCTCTGACACGAGCCGGCAACGGCGTGGCCTGTCTCGTTGTGGTGAGCATCGGCACCGGGATCTCGGCCGGTGTCGTGGTCGACGGCGCCGTCCTCCGCGGTGCCAGTGGCATGGCCGGGGAGATCGGCCACATCGTGGTCGACGACGCCGGTCCGGTGTGCAGATGTGGTCAGCGAGGTTGTTTGGAGGCCTTGGCGGCGGGACCGGCGATTGGCAAGGCATGGCCCGGTGGCCCAGACAAGGCCGCGGCCTCAGCTCTCTTCGCGGCACTCGCCGCCGGCGACAGAGCTGCGGAGACCGTGGCCAACAGGATCGTGGGACATCTCACCACTGCGCTCATCTGGCTCGCCGCCGCCTATGACCCCGACCTCATTCTCCTCGCCGGAGGGGTTGTCTCGGCGGGGGAGACCCTCCTCGATGTGGTTCGAAGCCAGATCGAGGATCGAGGGGCCGTCTCGGAGCTGGCAGCTCGGAGGCTGCGCCCAGAACAAGTCCAGCTTGCGAGTGTCGGGGATCCACCCGGCCCACGCGGAGCCGCATTGCTGGCCGCTAGAAATAGTGTTGGATTGCGGGTTTCGCCCGCAGTAAAGAAAGCAAGCAACGACAAGTAAGCAAGAAACAAGGAGGAACGGTTTGAAAAACCGAACTTGGTTGGTTCTGGCAATTGTGTTGGGATTCGTAATTGCCGCCTGTGGCGGCGATGGCAGCGATACCTCGACCACCGAAGCCGGAGCCACGGACACGACTGCCGACGGGGGCACCGAGCCTATGGGAGACACGGGTTACACCGAGCTCGACCAGGCGATGGCCGGTGACTTCGATGGCACGACCGTTGAGGTTTGGGCACAGTGGTTGCCAGAATCGTCAGAGGCGTCGAACTTCAGCTACACGCTGGAGCCATTCACCGAGGCGACAGGTATCACGGTCAACTTCCAGCCCACACCCGACTATGAGACAGCGCTTCAGGTCGCAGTCGACGGCGGCAACGCACCTGACCTGGCTCAGATCGCCCAGCCGGGCAAGATGCATCAGTATGCCGATGCCGGCTCACTGGTCGCATTGAGCGATTGGATCAACACCGAACAGATGGAAGCGGACATGGTCCCAGCCTTCTATGCCCTCGGTAGCTACAACGACACGTTGTACGGCGTTTACTACAAGGCCGACGTCAAGTCGATCGTTTGGTATCCCATTGCCGCGTTCGAGGAGCAGGGCTATGAGGTTCCCACCACGTGGGAAGAGCTGATTGCGTTGAGCGATCAGATCGTCGCGGACGGGAACGGAAGTCCATGGTGTATTTCGATCGAGAGCCAAGAGGCCGACGGTTGGGTTGCCACCGACTGGATGGAAGACATCATGTTGCGCACGGCCTCGCCGGAGACCTATCAGGCATGGATAGATCACACGATCCCATTCAACGATCCTGAAGTCCTCGAGGCTGCCGACTACATGGCAGACATCTGGTTCACACCTGACTACGCCTACGGAGGCAACACTTACATCAACCAGACCTGGATCGGCGAGACTCAGGATCCGATGTTTGCCGAGGAAGGCCCACAGTGCTGGATGCAGAAGCAGGCAGCATGGATCGGGGGATTCTGGGGAGAAAACCGCGATGCCATCGCGGATGACCCAGCCCTACCGATGGAAGAGTGGCCGAACGTTCCCGGTGAGGACGTCGGTTTCTTCTACTTCCCGCAGATCGAAGCAGAGTTCGGGACCCCGGTCCTGGGTGCGGCTGACATGTTCGTCATGTACAACGACCGCCCCGAAGTTCGGGCGCTCATGGAATGGCTCGCCACGGCCGATTCGACCAAGGGTTGGATCGAGCGTGGAGGGTTCCTCTCCGTGTTGAACACAGTGCCGAGCGATTGGTACGTGTATCCCAACAATCAACTCTCCGAGCTGGTGGCCAACGCAACCACCTTGGGCTTTGATGCTTCAGACTCGATGCCGGCTGAGGTTGGCAATGGGTCCTTCTGGAGCGGAATGGTCGATTGGGTAGCCGCCAACGGTGGCGACACCGACGCGATATTCCAAAAGATCGAAGACAGCTGGCCCAGCTAGCTACCAATTGAGTAGGGTCCCGGGTCGAAAGACCCGGGACCCTTTTCAAATCATCCCGGTGCCTCGAAGGGGAGGAAACGAGCCCGACCGTGGAGACAATCACACCGACACGACCCGGCCTCAAGGTCATCCAGGCGCTGCTGCTGGCGGGAGTTGTGGTTCTGGTGCTGTGGTTCGGTCTGGGGCTGCTTCGTCAGCCTGACCTGTTCTCCAGTCTGCCCCCAAATCTCTCGAAGCTGGCACAAGCCTTGATTGCCATCGTCCTCGGGGTTGTGGGGATCTGGGCGCTCTTCTATTCGGCGAACACCATTGTCGAGGCGCTCCCCGGCCGTGCCACCGAACTGCTTCGGCCCTACGTGTTCGTTCTCCCTGCGGTGGCAGTCGTCACCCTCTATCTCATCTACCCCACCGTCGGAACGGTTGTAGAGAGTGTCACCAACGTCCCTGAAGGCTCCGGCCCCCTCTACAACTACACCGAAGCTTTCACCAATCCAGAGGTCTTGCTGGCCTTGCGCAACAATCTGATATGGCTGTTGCTTGCTCCAGCAGCTTCGGTGCTCATCGGTCTCGTCTTCGCTGCCCTGGTCGATCGAATCAAGAGGGAGTCGCTGGCGAAGTCATTCGTATTCATGCCGCTGGCCGTCTCATTCGTCGGCGCTGCGGTCATCTGGAAATTCGTATACGCATGGAAACCGCCAGGTCAGCCCCAGATCGGGATCCTCAACGCCGCTTGGGTTTGGGTCGGTGGCTTCTTCGTGAATCTGGGATGGATCGAACAGGTAGAGCCAATAGCCTGGCTGCAGCTGATCCCCTGGAACACCGTTGCTCTCATAGCCATCATGGTGTGGCTCCAGGTTGGTTTTGCGATGGTGGTGCTTTCAGCGGCTATCAAAGGTGTTCCCGCCGAGCTCACCGAGGCTGCGCGTATCGACGGGGCCTCGGAGTTCCAGTCCTTCATCCGGATCGTAGTGCCTTCGATCTGGGGCGCTCTCCTCACCGTCTACACCACAATTGCTATTGCTGTCCTGAAGGTGTTCGACATCATCTTCGTCACCACCGGGGGAAATTTCGATACTTCGGTGGTCGCAGTGCGGATGTATCAGGAGATGTTCCGATTCCGAAACTTCGCTCAGGCAACGACAATGGCGGTGATCCTGTTGATAGCGGTAATTCCGATCATGGTCATCAACATCAGAAATCTTCGACGACAGGGGATCGGGAAGTGACGACCACAGTATCGAAGCCAAAACGCGAAAAGGTGGGCCGAACCGCAGGTCCGGAGAAGGCCAGTTGGTTGGTGAGACTCTCCGTTTTCGTCATTGTGGCCATGTGGACCATCCCGACCCTCGGTCTCTTCGTCAATTCGTTCCGTACATCGGTTGAAAGCAGCTCCACGGGCTGGTGGACCTCGTTGATTCACCCCTTCACCACCGAGTGGACGCTGGACAACTACCACCGCGTCCTCACTTCGGGAGGGATGTTCGACGCTCTGATCAACAGTCTGATAGTCACCATCCCCTCCACTGTCATCCCGGTCACCTTGGCTGCCTTCGCCGCGTATGGGTTTGCCTGGCTCCGGTTCAAGGGACGGGGTCTCATGTTCGGGCTCCTGGTGGCTCTGCTGGTCGTGCCGCTGCAGCTGGCGCTCGTGCCTCTTCTTCAGGTCTATCAAAGCACCGGTCTGACCGGGAGTTTCGTGGGCGTTTGGTTGGCCCACACCGGTTTCGGCCTGCCTCTGGCCGTGTTCCTGTTGTATGGATTCATCTCGCAGCTGCCCAAGGATCTGTTTGAGTCTGCATTCATAGACGGTGCGTCGCCGTTCACCGTCTTCACCCGACTCGTTCTACCGCTATCAGTACCGGCGCTGGCGGCGTTTGCCATCTTCCAGTTCCTCTGGGTATGGAACGACTTCCTGGTAGCCCTGGTCTTCTTAGGTACATCGTCGGACGTTGCGGTACTCACCATCGAACTGGCTTCGATCGTCGGCTCAAGGGGTGAGGCGTTCCACCTTCTCACCGCCGCAGCGTTCGTCTCCATGTTGATACCGCTGATCGTCTTCCTGTCTCTCCAGCGATACTTCGTCCGCGGGCTTCTTGCCGGGTCAGTCAAGGGCTGAGGTGTCATCGGAGCAAGGGAACGCCCTCGTCTCCTTCAGGGGGAAGCAGGTCAACGGGGACATCGCGGCTCTCGTCGCTGACCCTCGTGTAGCCGGTGTCATCCTCTACGGACCGCTCAATATCGACTCCGCGAGACAAACGCGGTCTCTCGTCGACGAATTGGTTGACGCCGCTGGGCGCCCGTTGCTGATTGCGGTCGATCAAGAGGGCGGTCAGCTGCTAGGGGCGGGGCCCGATACGACGCCCTTCGCCGGGAACATGGCTCTGGGAGCGGTTGGCGACGCCGATCTGGCCAGACGGGTCGGAGCTGCCATCGGCCGGGAGCTGAGGGCACTCGGGGTCAACGTCGATCTGGCTCCTGTGGTCGACGTCGCGACTCGCCCATACAATCCTTCGATGGGAATCCGGTCTTTTGGTGAGGATCCACTTGCCGTCTCGACCCTCACCGCCGGATTCGTATCCGGACTGCAGAGTGAAGGGGTGGCTGCCACTCTCAAACATTTTCCGGGCAAGGGCGAAGCCTCAGTCGATCCCCACGACGAGCTCCCGATTCTCGAGGTGGATCGTGAACGACTCGACCGGGTCGAATTCGCTCCTTTCCGAGCGGGTATCGGGGCAGGGGCTGCGCTTCTGATGGTTGGTCACTACGGCCTGCCTGCCATCACCGGCGATCCGTCACTTCCCGCGAGCGTCTCGCATGCGGTAATGGTTGGGCTGATTCGCGACCATCTCGCTTTTTCTGGTGTGGTTGTAACCGATGCTCTCGACATGGGCGGATTCGGTGCCCACCGCCCCGAGGCACCCCTGGATGCCGGTGCCGACCTCCTGCTCTATGGGCCGGCACAAGCGGGGGCGCTGCCTTCGATCCCGGCTCGGCCTTCGCCGCGTATCATCGATCTCCACGACTGGTTGGCCTCTTTCGAGGATCCGAATATCTCTGTGGTCGGCTGCGACGATCATCAGGGCCTCGCCCGCGAGTTGGCTGGGCGTTCGATAACCCTCGTCCGCGACGAGCCAGCCGTTTTGCCGCTCCGCCCCTCGCCCGAAGCCCGGATATTGGCCGTTATGCCGTATCCGAAGAACCTCACGCCTGCCGACACCTCAGAGAGCGTGAAACCGCTTCTCGCAGAATGTCTACGACGAGTTCACAGGGCGACCACCGAACATCTGGTGGCCTACAGCCCAACCGACGATGAGGTGAGAGTTGCGTTGCGCATGGCAGAAGATCACGACTACGTGGTCGTCGGGACTCTCGACGCAAGCCCAGGCCAGGCG
>JBAVIK010000297.1:0-18862 GCA_049686815.1 Acidimicrobiia bacterium
TCGGCGGTGTGTCGACGCTTTCGGAGTTCGCCGAGTTCCAACTCGGGAAGACCTTCGAGATACTCCGCCTCGAGGACCACATCTATTCGTCGGCGATGCTCGTTCACGTCGTCAAGGTTACTTGCAGGCACCGGCGAGGGTGGGATAGGGGTTCGCGGCCGAGCTACCCCTGCCACCAGGATGGATTTCGAAGTGAAGGTGGGGGCTCCCTCCACTGGCGTTTCCGCTGTCTCCGTTGAAGCCGATCGTTTGACCCTGGCTGACGGTCTGACCACTGGAAACGTTCCATCCAGAAAGGTGCGCGTAGTAGTAAGCCACGCCGTTATTGGCGGTGAGCCAGATGATCTTTCCCCCGAGCCCGTAGTTGGAGGTGGAGACCCGACCCGCGGCCACGGCATACATCGGCTCGTTCCATGCGGCAAACATGTCTGTTCCCTTGTGAGAGCGCCCACCGGATCGCGGGGCTCCCCAGGTATCACGGAACGAAGTGCGTCCCGGAGTGAACGGGCAGATGAAGGAACCGACCTGGACGGAACCCGATGCGCGCTGTTTTGCTCGTGCCGCGATCTCAGCTTGCTCCACCTCGTATTGCTTTTGAAGACTGGCGCACCGATCACTCAGCTTCGCGTAGGCGGCCTGCTCGGCCTCCATCGCTGCCTGATGGTCGTCTTTCACCACCAGGGCCTCGTCTTCGGCAACCTCGAGATCGACGTGGACGGCATCCAGTTCGACTTGAAACCGATCGAGTTCGCCTTTTGCGGCAATCAGGTTGTCGATGCTCTCCTGACCGCCAATGGCGGCTGAGCTCAAGAACTCGCTGGTCGTCATCAACTCATCGACGCTCGAGGCACTCAGGATGATCCCCGGGGTGGAGAAACCGCCCCTCATGTACAACTCGACGGCTTGCTCTTCGATCTGCTGTTGGATCGTCGACAACTCTTCGGAGTGGCTATTCACTGAGCCTTCGATGCGCCCTTGCTTGCGTTCAAGGACATCGATGTCGTTGACTACTCCCCAGTAAGCATCGTCCGCCGCCTCGAATTCGGCACGCGCCGCCCGGTACTCCTCGAGTTGGACACGCGACCCTTCGCAGGCCGCGTCGACCTGCGACCTGGTGACGGCGCCGGCTCCCATCGGAATCAACGACAGGACCATGACGGTCAACACGAGAAACAGAAGAGCGCGTCTGTGCGCCTTCAGGGCAGCCATGAGTCCGAAATGCTAACCAAGGGCCGCCACTTTCAGTAGTCGCAGCGGTTTATGGTCTCAACCCCATGACTACTGCACTCCTGGTAGCCGCAGGTGGTGCGGTCGGCTCACTCGCACGGTACGCCCTCGCCGGAGTCATCAATCTGCGCGGGCACCCTTGGGGGACGATCGTGGTCAACCTCCTTGGGAGTTTCATCCTGGGAGTTCTACTTGGAATGTGGGGATTCAAGGCTGACGCCCCCACACGGGTCGCCGTTGCTGTCGGGATTCTCGGGGGCTTCACCACGTTCTCGACCTTTGCCCTGGACACTTTGTATCTGTGGGATGTCGGGCAGCCGACCATGGCGATCGTCAACGTGCTCGTATCGGTCGGTGTTGGAATCGCTGCCGCATTTGGGGGCCTGGTCATCGGCAGGTCATTTGCCTAGAGCACGACCTGGATGAGCGGGTAGTAGATCGCAGCAGCCAGAACGACTGCATCGAGTGAGGCAAGTGCACCGGGTGGGCGCTGGGTAAGTGTCACGGTGCCTGTCCGAAACATCGAAGACAGCCCATTTCCCGCTATGAGAGCGACGGCCACGCCCAAACCGATCAACAAATACCCGACGGCATCGAGATTCCAGACCGCCGCGGCTCCAACCGAGGCCAACACAGCGACGATGGCAGTCGTTGTGAAGGGGTCGAGGAAGGGGACGGACGGCATTCGGGCGACGAGTGCGCCGAGACCGACTCCGGCAATCACCGCCACCAAGAACACGTCGACCGCCCGGTCGTCAGGAGAAAGGCTCGAGCGAGACAACAACATCGATGCCGTCGCCAGTCCGGCGAGAAGACCAGCAACGAGTGTGGGTGCGTAGGTGTCGACTTGGCGATATGCGGGGAAGGCCACGGCCCAACCGAGAACTATGGCAACGGCAAGGGCCATTGTCAGGCCATACCCTGTCCCTCCCAGCACATGCGCAGCGATTGCGCCGGCGGCTGACGAGCTGAGCACCGCCAGGGGTGCAAACACCCGACCCCGGGCGCTGAAAGCGCTGTTCAGGTCGAGGGCCCAAACCGCGGAGATTGCCACCAGGCCAGCAGCCCAGATGGCCTGATTCTGCAAGTTGGCCAGGACCGCGACCACCACAACAGCGAGTGGCAAGAAGGCCACGAAATCGGTTGGGGCAAACGTGGCTTGCTGACTCCCACCCGACACGGGTGGGAGCAAGACGACTTCGTCGTTCTCGGAAACGGTGTCGGTTCCGGTGGCCTCTTCCCCGTTGACCCATACCCTCGACGTCTCGACCCCCCTCTCGAAGTCGGGTCCGAACCTCTCATTCGCCGTGGCGATCACCTCGCCGACGGTCCCTGCGGGTATTTCAATGCGCGCCGTTCCGGCGATTTCTCGAAGGTTGGCAAACAGTCGAAGCTTGGCCATATGAGGGAGAGTAAAGGCTCGAGACCGAGGAGTGCTCCAATTGCCTACCCTCAAGGCTCGATGAGTGAACAGGTTCTGGTTGCGGTGGACGTGCCCCTGGTAGGTGACGAGCGTCAGAAGAACTGGGCAAAGGTGGTCGATTCAGTCGACTCGAACAAGAGCTCGGGGTGGGCATATGAAGGCGCTTTTGTTGCCACCGGGGGGATTCAGGATGTGCCGGCCGGTGCAGTCCTGCTCGTATACGGAGAACGCGGATCACGTGCCAACCCACAGATCACCGCACGCGTGTACATCGTGAATCCGGACGCCACCCTCACGATGGAGGCGGAGGCGAAAGGGAAGGCATGGGCGCGTACGCTGCGAGACCCGATCGAGCGCTGTCTGGGTATGGAGCGTGAGCAGTTCGACTTGTCGTACGTGCCAGATCAGCTTCTCGCTGATGAGCTGCGTTCGAGAGGATGGAAGGTGGAGCAGTGAAGGCAATAGTCATCCGTGAGAACGGCGGACCCGAGAAACTGGTGCTCGAGGACATCGAGGACCCTGTCGCCGCTGATGGCGAACTACTTGTCGAAGTGATCGCCGCCGGGGTCAATTTCATAGACACCTACCACCGTGGTGGCCTGTATCCGATGCCCTTCCCGTTCACACCGGGTCTCGAAGGCGCCGGGACCGTGATTGGGGTTGGCAAAGGTGTGAGTGGTTTCGCCATGGGCGACCGGGTCGGATGGACCACCGTGATTGGCAGCTATGCAGAGAAGCACGTTGTGTCGGCAGATAAGGCTGTACTGATCCCGGACAGCGTCGACGGCGCAGTCGCGGCGGCCGGCCTTCTCCAGGGGATCACGGCCCACTACCTGGCCAGGGACACCTTCGAGCTGAAGGACGGTGACAAGTGCCTGATCCACGCCGGTGCCGGCGGCGTGGGGCTTTTGCTCACCCAGATAGCCAAAATGTCGGGCGCGGTGGTGGTGACCACCGTCGGCACAGACGAGAAGGCCGCCCTCAGCCGCGGGGCCGGAGCAGACCACACCGTCGTCTACACCCGTGAGGACTTCAAATCAACGATCATCGACCTGTTCGGCGAGCGCTCCCTCGACGTGGTCTATGACGGAGTGGGAGGGGACACATTCATGGATGGGCTCGACCTGCTCCGGCCCCGTGGAATGATGGTGTCGTTCGGGAACGCTTCAGGCCCGCCCCCGGAAATCTCGCCACTTATTCTCTCCCAGAAGGGCTCCCTCTTCCTGACCAGACCCACGATTGGCGACTACATCGCGTCTCGTCGGGAGCTCTTGGCGCGCACCGAGGACCTCTTTGCCTGGATTGCCGCTGGGGAGTTGGAAGTGCGAATCGGCGCACAGTTCGCCCTGGCCGACGCCGCTGAGGCCCACCGGGCCCTCGAGTCCAGAAAGACCACAGGCAAGGTCCTCCTCAAGCCCTAGGGTCACACCTCCATGCCTAAGCAAACCTCAGGTAGTACGTGCCATATATGAGCCAAATCAGCTCAGGTTCGCTTCCCTCGATCCAGGTCATCGTCAAAGATGAGCGGATTCCGACCGTATTTGCTCGCCCGTTCGGCGAGCCGAACAGGTTCGAGTTTGCAGGGCCGCCGGGGTGAGGTACGGGTTTGTCATCGACCAGGACGTCTGTATCGGCTGTCATGCCTGCACCGTCGCCTGTAAGACGGAGCATCAGGTCCCGCTCGGGGTCAACCGCACCTGGGTCAAATACATCGAAAAGGGCACCTGGCCCGACACCAGCAGAACCTTCTCTGTCCTCCGTTGCAACCACTGCACCGATGCGCCCTGTGTGTCGATTTGCCCGACGCAAGCTCTGTATAAGCGAGAAGACGGGATCGTCGACTTCGACACCACCCGGTGCATCGGTTGCAAATCCTGTATGCAGGCATGCCCATACGACGCCCTCTACATCGACCCAAACGACAACACGGCCCAGAAATGCAACTACTGCGCACACCGGACCGACATAGGGCTCGAGCCGGCCTGTGTGATCGTATGCCCCGAGCAGGCGATCATCGCGGGAGACCTGGACGACCCGACAACCACAATCGCGGCAATGGTGGCCACCGGGAACCTCTCCGTTAGGGCCCCGGAGCAGGGAACAGGGCCCAACGTCTTCTACAAGGGCACCGATGCCGAGACGCTCGATCCTTCGGTTTCTGGCACGTTGAGCGACTCCGGCGTTTGGCGTGACTCCAATGCGACCGAGGGCTCATGGCTCTCCGTCGACCTCACCCCCAAGCCCCACGGACCGATCGGGAACCTCAATGGCGAACTGGCGGCTCCCTCTCCTCCCGTGGAGGTCAGCCCAAACAGGAACACGCCACCTCGAGTCGTATACAACACCGACCACCCGATGCCCTGGGGATGGAAAGTCAGCTCATACTTTCTCACCAAAGGGATCGCGGCCGGCATTGCAGTCGCCTCAGCGGCATCCCTGGCGACCGGTGCCCCGACCACCACGGCATGGATGACATGGCTCGCCCCCCTTCTTGGTGGCATCTTCTTGCTGCTCACCGGGATTCTCCTCGTCTGGGATCTGAAACGTCCCGACCGTTTCCTGTTCATCCTCACCAAGGGGAATCCCCGCTCGTGGCTGGTTCGCGGAGCCTGGATCCTCGGAGCGCAGGCTCTGCTCATGGCGGTTTGGTTTGTTGCGGGGGTTCTCGATCTCGGCAGCAGCGAACCGATTGTGTGGCTGGCCGCCTTTAACGGTCTTGGAGTCGCCGGCTACACCGCATTTCTCTTCGGCCAGGCTGAGGGTCGCGACCTTTGGCAGTCGCGTCTTCTCCTCTGGCACATGATCGGAGGCGCATTCGCGGTCGGGGGCGGCATGGCACTGATCGCTGGCCTCGCCGTGGATGAGCTCGAAACCTCAATGGAATCGTTTGCCTGGGTGATGCTTGCCGGAGCGGTCCTTGTAGGGCTGACAACTGCTCTGGAGCTCGTTGCCTCCCACGGGACGACGAATGCGCGTATTGCCTTTCATCATATGACACGAGGTGAGTTCGCCGCCGAATGGTGGCGGGGACAGATTCTCGTGGTGCTGGCTCCAATCGTGGCGGCGATCCTCTTCCTGGCAGGCGGCAACGCTTTGACAAGCGCGGCAGGCGGTCTTGCTGCGATGGCCGGCGTGTTCTTCGCCGACGATGCGTTCGTTAAGGCGGGTCAAAGCGCACCCTTGAGTTGATGGAGGCATGAGTTGACTGCAAAACCCGAGATTCCCCGTCTTGTCCCCGGATCGGAGCTCACCAGTTACCCGCCGCCCGACCTCTGGGATGACTGGGTGGAGTGGGACGCCAAAGCTTGGCCGACGAAGGAACAGAACAGATTCCGTCTCGTGCCGACCACATGTTTCAACTGTGAGTCCGCATGTGGTCTGCTTGCCTACGTCGACAAGGACTCTGGTGAGATTCGAAGGTTCGAGGGAAACCCGACCCACCCGGGCTCGCGGGGCCGCAATTGCGCCAAGGGACCAGCCACGATCAACCAGGTCAACGATCCCGAGCGAATCCTGTTTCCGATGCGACGTAAAGGACCTCGTGGCGGGGGTGGATGGGAACGGGTCACCTGGGACGAGGCTCTGGCCGATATCGGAGGCCGGATCGGGAAGGCGATCAAAGAGGGCCGCCAGGACGAGGTGATGTACCACGTTGGACGTCCCGGTGAAGACGGCTTCATGGATCGCACTCTCAAAGCGTGGGGAGTCGACGGTCACAACTCCCACACCAACATCTGCTCATCGGGTGCCCGGGTTGGTTATGCGATGTGGTCAGGGTACGACCGGCCTTCCGCCGATTTCGCCAACGCCCGGTTCATTCTCCTCCTATCCGCCCATCTCGAGACCGGTCACTACTTCAACCCACATGCCCAGAGAATCATGGAAGCGAAAAGGGCAGGCGCCAAGCTGTGCGCGATCGATCCGAGGTTGTCCAACACGGCGTCGATGTCGGAGTATTGGCTTTCTACATGGCCCGGGACCGAGGCGGGGCTTTTCCTCGCATTCGCCCGTCTCTTGCTGGAATGGGACTCGGTTGATCACCATTTCATGCGACGTTGGGTCAACTGGGAGAGCTCGCTCGAGAGACGATTCCCAGATCGGCCAAAGACATATGAGGCGTTTATCGAGGCTCTCAAAGAGACCTACGCCGAGTACACCCCGGAATGGGCAGCCGAAGAGTGTGGGATCTCGGTGGATCAAGTCATCGACGTGGCTCGAGAAATCGCAGAAGCTGGGCACCAGTTCGCATCACATACGTGGCGATCAACAGGATCGGGCAATCTCGGCGGATGGCAAGCCGCGCGAACACTTCAGTTTCTTCACGTATTGACTGGTTCGGTCGGCACTCGCGGCGGTTTGTCTCCAGCCGGATGGGGCAAGTTCAAACCCGAACACTGGAACATGCCGCCGCCGCACAGTCGTTGGAACGAGTTGCTGTGGCCGATCGAGTACCCCTTGGCCCATCACGAGATGAGCATCCTGCTCCCTCACCTGCTCAAACAGGGCCGGGGCAAACTCGATGTCTATTTCACGAGGGTCTACAACCCGATTTGGACGAATCCGGACGGGTTCTCCTGGCTGGAGGTCCTCACCGATGAAGAGAAGGTCGGTCTTCACGTCGCGCTGACTCCAACCTGGTCCGAAACCGCCTGGTATGCCGATTACGTCCTGCCCATGGGTGTCGCTGCCGAACGCCACGACACACATAGCTACGAGACGCACGCCGGGCAATGGCTCGGATTCCGTCAGCCGGTGCTGAGAGTCGCCGGCGAGCGAGATGGCAAGACATACCACCGCACCTACGACGCCAACCCCGGGGAAGTGTGGGAGGAGACCGAGTTCTGGATCGATTTGTCCTGGCACATCGACCCCGATGGCGAGCTGGACATACGCAAGTGGTTCGAGTCTCCCCAGGATCCTTCCCGCCCCGTCTCGGTCGACGAGTACTACGGCTGGATGTTCGAGAACAGCGTCCCCGGTCTTCCCGAGGCGGCCGGCCGCGAAGGACTGGATCCTCTTGGCTTCATGCGCAAATACGGGGCGTTCGAAGTGGCCAAGGACGTATATGAGGTCCACGAGAGACCGGCGACAGCTGAGACAGGCGTGGAGATCGAGGGTGAGATCAAGACCGGGTTCAAGAGCCCCTCTAAGAAGCTCGAGTGGCACTCGTCAACCATGGAAGAGTGGGGATGGCCGGAGGAATCGATACCGACCTATCTCAGGTCCCATGTGCATTGGCGTGACATGGACCTGAGTGGACCCGAGCGCATCCTCCTCCCCATCTTCCGTCTCCCCACATTGATCCACACCCGCTCCGGAAACGCCAAATATCTCTACGAGATAAGTCATGGTCATCCTTTGTGGATCAACCCCTCCGACGCCGACGCTCTCGAATTCGAGACCGGTGAGATGGTTCGTATCACCACCGACATCGGATGGTTCGTGATGAGGGCCTGGAGAACCGAAGGGATTCGCCCAGGAGTGGTGGCCGCGTCGCACCACATGGGACGGTGGCGTCAACAAGATGACGCCGGAAACGAACGATGGAGTTCGGCCCTCGTCGACATCGACCGCTTGGGCGACGGCAAGTGGAGACTCAGACAGCTGAAGGGAATCGAGCCGTTCGAGTCAAACGACCCTGACTCCTCGAGGATTTGGTGGAGAGATCCCGGGGTCAACCAAAACCTGGCCTTTCCCGTCCACCCGGACCCGGTCTCGGGAATGCACGCATGGCATCAAAGAGTGACTCTCACCCATGCCCACCCAGGCGACCGCTATGGGGACGTAGTGGTAGACACCAACAAGAGCACACAGGTCTTCGAACAGTGGCTCGAGTTGACCAAACCAGGACCCGGCCCGGACGGCACCCGCCGGCCACTGTGGCTCGACCGGCCGGTGAAACCGACGGCGGATGCATACCGCTTCTGAACGGGCCCGCCAGGAAAGGGATAGCTGGGCCACCCTCGCTGATCACTGGTCCTCGGATCGAGTGCCGGATCTGTGGGATGTTCGAGTTCCTTCGGAGCGTGCGGTCATCGTCTTCCATGACCCTTCCGACGATCTCAATCGCCGAGCGCGTGAATGGAGCCACCAGTTGCCGTCTCATCAATTGGGGGCCCTCGCACTCTTCGCTGCATCCCTTGCCGAGACCGAAGCACACGCCTGGGACCAATCGGCACTCGACGTGGCTACCCGGGCATTTGAATCACGGAGGTTTTTGTTCGCCGACCGCATAGTTCACTGGGCAGTTCCCTGGCTGGTCTTTGCGAAATCCCTCCAACCGGATGTGACCACGGCCGCTCAAGGCGACATCGGTTTTCTCCTGGCTCTGGGCGACGAGATGCGTGTTGCCCCCGTTCTGACCGGCCGGGAGGGTCTCGTGATCGAAGGTGAGGATTCGTATGGGCCGTTGGAGGAGGTTTCAACCGAGTCGCTTTGGGCGGGGATGGTCGTCATCGACGCGGCCAACCCTCCTCCGCCGGACCGATTTGGCGAAGCTGCCCGGATCTGGTCTGAATTTGCGAACCTTCATCCCGGCTCGGCACAACTGTGGCTCGATCTCGCTCACCGAGCACGAGCCACCGTGGCGAGATGCAGCGGGCTACTGGCTGACGGAGAGCACAGCATCGACGACTGAGGATGGCTTCTCCAAATGGGCCTGCCAGGCGTCCACCTTGTTGACCGTGAACACCGATGTCATTTCATCAGACACCATGTTGACCGAATCTTCGGGAACCGTCCCCTTCGAGCTCCAGACATAGACAACTGGGGCTTCGATCATCCCCAGATCAGAGGGCACCAGCGAAGCAGGATTCGTTTTGAGGAACGAGCGAAGCGAGTCGGTTGACGAGACAATCGACGCAGCAAGGCTGCGTCGGGCAAGCTGGTCATTGCTGGGGCACCAGCCCCCCTCTTCACAGTGCGGAGCCCACTCCGAGACACCGAACCTGCCGTCGCCCCAATATGTGTAAGTGATGGGTCGTCCGAAGTAGGGGAGCCGTGCCCCGATCTGCAACCACGAGCCCTGCTCCCAAAAGTCGACATCGATCAGCACCACACCGCGGACCACGTCTGGATTGGTCACCGCGATTTCTGCGGCGACTTCGCCTCCCAGGCCGACCCCGACGATCACGACGGGCTGCTCGTAGTGACTCTCGATGACTGAGGCCACTGTTTGAGCCATCGAAGCGACGGTGTGCTCCGGACCGGGATCAGGGATACGATCACTCAAGCCGAAACCGGGGAGATCGATGTTGAGGGTCTCATAGTTCTCGGGTAGGGCCGAGATCACCCCGTCCCAGACGACACCGCCCGAGATGTCGTACCCGTTGAGTAACACGACGGGATCGGGCCCACCCTCCCCTTCAACCACGTTGAGCGTCATTGTCCCGTAGGTGTCGCGCGTGTCGAGCTCGAGACCGTCGAGAGCTACGTCCTCGGTCGCATCTATGAGTGTGTCCGTCGTTGCTGCCCAGATCACGAATGCAACAAGGGCGAGAAGAACCACCAGAATCAACAGGCGCAAGACGACACGCGCTGGTCTGTCTTGCTTCTTCGGCGGCTGGCGAAGACCGGTCATCGGACCAACACCACATGGACATGTCTCGGTCCATGGACCCCCAAGTTGAGCTGCTGCTCGATGTCTCCGGTTCTGCTTGGCCCGGTCACCATGACCAGATTCGCTGTTTCCGTTGCTTTCTCAGGGTGACGGTGAGCCCAATGGGCAAGTGTGCGATCGAGAGTGGTGACGTCGAGCAGGGCGACGTGGATCTCGGGAGCCAAACTCGCCATCCGCGGCTTCCCCGGCCCATGGCTGAGGACGAGACTTCCGCTGTCTGCAAGACCGGCCAGGGCTCCGGTGATTCCAATGTCGAGACCCGAGTACTGGAGTTGATGGTCTCTGCGGTTGTCGTTGGGGACGAAGGACTCGACCCGATCGAGACCTCGAGATGTGAGGGCGGACGCAACACCAGAGACGGGGAGATCATCCCAGGCCATGAATGTCGTTGAATCATGCCCTGACGCGATCCCGACCACGGTCGTGGGCACACCATGACGGCCAACCGGACCATGGACCACGGTATCGACGGCCTGGGCGCGGTCTCTGAACAGAGCGATGAGATCTTCAGGCTCGAGTTCCGGGAGATGGTCCGGCACCACAGGCGAAGCCGGGAGCTTCGAAGTCATCGCCGAGCGTCCCACGCGGCTGAGGAAGACGTCACGATCCACGATTGTTACTCCACCACTCGCTGAATGACTCTTTGGCCGGGCGCGGAAGATCCCGATATTCGGTCCAACCCCTGCCGGGTCCGGGGATTTTGCGAATCCAACCGTCTGATGAGATGGGCCCGGTGAGACGTGCCGCCCATTTCTTCGCTCTTCGCCATTTCGACGGTTGGGTGGCGTATTTGGAGTAGCGGGCCATCCCCTTGTTGAGCCAGCCCGGCAGACGGCCTTCGGACGCCGCCACCTCTCGGAGCTGTAGGAGCATCGCCGGAATCTGGATCCGTATCGGGCACACCTCTTCACAGGCGCCGCAGAGGGTGGAGGCATACGGCAACTCCCACCATGGCTCCATCCCGTGGAGCCCCGGTGTGACGATGGCCCCGACCGGACCCGAATAGACGGTTCCATACGCATGCCCGCCAACACTGCGGAACACCGGGCAGACGTTGAGACACGCCCCACATCGGATACACGCAAGGATCTCAGCAGTCTCGCCGGCGAGTATTTCGGAACGGCCATTGTCGATGATCACCACATGGAGTTCTTCAGGGCCATCGGGGTCCCCTTGGCGACGTGGTCCGGTAATCACATTGGTATACGACGACAGACGCTGACCGGTGGCCGACTTGGCCAAGACTTCGAGAATCACCGCAGCGTCCTCCCACCGCGAGACGATCCTCTCCATGCCCATGAGGGCGATGTGAACCCTGGGAGCAGTTGTCGTAAGACGGCCGTTGCCCTCGTTGGTCACCAGGACGATCGAGCCCGACTCCGCAACGGCGAGGTTGACACCGGAGATGCCGGCATCCGCCTTGAGAAAAACCTCGCGGAGGTGATCCCTGGCGATCTGGTTCAACTCGAAAGGATCATCGGTGTAGGGCACGCCCAGTTTCTGTTCGAACAGACGACCCACGTCCTGCCGTGTCATATGCAGCACAGGGGCAATGATGTGGCTTGGCGTGTCCTCAGCCAGTTGGACGATGAACTCGCCGAGATCCGTCTCGACGACCTCGACACCTTCCGACTGCAGGCGATGGTTCAGCTCGATCTCCTCGGAAACCATCGATTTCGATTTGACCACGAGCTTCGACCCGGTGTTCCCGAGGATCGAGGAGACCACTTGATTGGCCTCCACCTCGTCTGCCGCGAAATAGACGTGACCACCCACCTCCTGGACCTTGTCGGCAAAGTGACCGAGAAGCCGATCGAGATTCTCCAGCGAGTGGAGTCGGATAGCACGAGCACGATCGCGCATCTCGTCCATGATCGGATAGCCCTCGACCACATGGTCTCGTTTGGTGAGCAGGCTCCTCGCACCGCTCTCGACCGCACGGGCCTCGTGTGTCCCGACAAGTGCCTCCGCGCGACTGAGAAAAGTCACTGGCTCAGCCACGGGTTTCACCACCGAGAAGTTCCGCGATATGCCTGACCTCCACTTTCGACCCACGTCGACGCAGCCCACCTTCCATATGCATCAGGCACGACACGTCACTCCCAACAAGGGTCGTGGCTCCCGAGGCTTCGACCTTGTCGAGTTTCTCGTCCATGATCGCTGCCGAGACCGCGGGCATTTCCACGGCAAACAACCCGCCAAATCCGCAGCACTCCCGATCGCCTTCGAGGTCTGCCCTCTTTTGTCCATCGAGTAGCCGGTCTGCCGTTGCGTCGAGGCCAAGACCCCTCAGACCGTGGCACGAATAGTGATAAGCGATTGAGCAGTCGCCACATTCGGCACGGATCTCGCTGTTTAGATCATCCACGAGAAATTGGGTCAACTCTCGCGTCCGAGCGGCCACCCGGTTTGCTTGTTCTGCACGGTCTGTGCCCTCAAAAAGATGTGGGTAGTGGTGAACGATCATCTCCGTGCACGAACCTGAGGGGAGAACGATCGGACCCTCGGTATCGTCGAGGATGTCGAGGGTGTGCCGTGCCATTTCGCGCGCCTCTGCCGTGAGACCCACATTGAAGGCTGGTTGACCGCAGCAGGTCTGACCCTCCGGGAACGCGACTTCACATCCTGCCGACTCGAGCGCCGCAACGGTCGATCTGCCGACGTGCGGCGTGAGCGCGTCGACTAGACAGGTTGCGAAGAGTTGTACCTGGGGACCCTCCATAGGGCCTTCACGTTATCCCTTGCGTTCCTCAACGGCCGACAATGACTCGATGTACCGCTCCACCATCTGGACGTATGCCTTGGCATCGTCACGGAATTCGTCTCCGGCTTCGCGATGACGTGACCGCAACGCAAGCGTCGCGAACTTCGCACCCGAGAAGTAGTACTTCAGGCCGACGCCCGGCATTGCCTTCTCCCCAGGTTCCGATGGGCCTCGCGGGTCGGCCTCCTGTATCACTGACGGCAGGCCGAGTTTGGACAATTCCGCGAGCAAGTCATCCTCTTTTGGCCGGTCGGCATAGTCGCGACCCACATACCGATAGACGATCTCGCCCTCAGGCGAGATGATCACAACACCCGGACGTGAGATCTGACGCGGATCCTTCTCGTCGGCGAACCCGAGAGGTGTGACAGCCTTGTCACGCACCTCGTCGGAGAGGATGACGAACGGCAGAGCGAGTTTCTCCATGATCGCCGAGTTCTGGCCCGGAGAGTCGGCGCTCAACCCGTACACACGACCGCCCATCTCGTTGAACTCGGACTGACGTTGCGCCATGACGGCCAACTGGCCGTGACAGTACGTTCAGAAATCTCCACGGTGAAAGCTGATCACCGCGGCAGCATCGAGATGATCGGAGAGCGTCCAGGGCCCACCGGTCGCGTCTTTCACCGTGAATTCTGTGGTCAATTCATTCTCCTCTGAGATGTGGGCCACCATTGTTAGCGTGCCTCGACTCGTGTTCATTCCCAGATCAAGAACAATTCGGCCCAACCCGACCCGCAACAGCGTCAAGATGGCTCGATGTCTGTAGCTGTGGTTGTCCTCCCTGGGACAGATTCGGATTGAGAGCGTCCGACTGGTTCCTGCCCGTCGCTGGGCTGCGACTGCGCCGACGACTGGTACAGCTGGTTGGTGGGTTGGGCCTGTTTGGTGTTGGGATCGGCCTGATGCTCCAATCCGGGCTCGGTGTCCCACCTTGGGATGTGCTTCACCAGGGTCTAGCTGTTCAATTCGGGCTCACCATTGGTGCGTGGTCGATCATCATCTCGGTGGTGGTGTTGTGCTTGTGGATACCGCTCAAGGAGCGGTTTGGGATCGGCACGATCCTCAACGCGATCATCATCGGTGTAGTCATCGACCTCACCGCGGTCTGGATCCCCGAAGCATCCAACACAGCAGTGGCTTGGGTACAACTCCTGGCCGGAATCCTTCTGATCGCAGTGGCATCGGGGATGTACATCGGTGCGAACCTGGGGCCGGGTCCACGTGACGGGCTGATGACAGCCATCTCGCGGAGGGGGCCGTCCATCCGGCTTACCCGGGTGGTGATAGAAATCGTCGTCCTGGCCATCGGCTGGACGCTGGGTGGCGACTTTGGGATCGGGACTATCCTGTTTGCACTTGGCATCGGTCCTCTGGTCCACTTCTTTCTCCCCCGCTGGACCATCGACACCGGCCGCCCCGAAGACGCATGGGACCACCCCGCCCGTTAACTCAAACCTAAGGTTCTGGCGGTCATATTTGATCGGAATTCGCTGATCTTTGACCACCCCCCATTTTCACCCGGCGCCCAAGGGCCCTCGCTCGAAGCGGTCCGTCGCGGAGGGAGATTCAGCCTCTCAGATCGCGCCTCTGGAAGAGCGGTAGGGAGACCATGACCAGGATCGCAAAAGCCCCAACGAGGAGAGCCGCGCCCGCCCAATCCATCCCATTCAGGAGCGGGTCGTTGCCGAGGTACCAATGGAATGGTGACCAGTTCGCAAATGCCTCTGTCCGGTCTGACAGCGGGAAGAACGAGAACATGAACCAGGTGACGATTGCGACTCCGGTGGTTGCCATGGTCGCCACACCGCGTCTGCCCGTTGCAGCACTGAAGAGAAGGGCTACACCCCCAAACACCAGACCAAAGAGACCCAAGAGCGCTGAGATTGAGGCAATGCCCTCCACCCCCACCTGATCGAGCCCGGCGATCCTCACTCCAATCCAGGTGCCGAGAAACGTCACGGCAGCAAACATCAACGCGTAAATCACCATTGCCTGGACCTTCTCAAATATCAGGTGGGACCGCGTGATCGGGTTGGACAAGAGAAGTCCCATCGTGTGTTTCTCCTCTTCGCCCGCCAATGCTCTCGAGCCCATCGCCGTCGCCAAGACAATTATCGAAATAGGGCCGACCAGCGAGAAGATCTCGCCGGTCAGGAATCCTTCCGGCGTCGACATGTCTACCCCACCGATCATTGCGACCAAAGCGTCGGGGAAGCTGGCGAACACGTCGATGAAGTCATCTGGAATGAAGTTGTACAGAGGAGCCTCGAGCAGGCCCATGTAGAAGACGATGGCCCCGGTCACGACAAACAGCCCTTGAAACTCCGAGATGGTCTTCATCGAGATCCGGGATACCCGGGCCGAGCCTGCAAGTCGTTCGATGACCTTCTGTGTCATTGGGTTGTCTCGGAGACGATCGAGCATCGTCCGGTTGGTTCCCTTCTCTCGCAGGTCACGGCGCTGCAGTCCGACCCAGGCGGCCGCGAAACAGACTGCCGACAACCCGACGAGCACTGCGACGTGAGCGATGTCGAGACCGTTGTTGAGCGGGTCGCTGCCGTTGTAGTAGTGCCAAGGGGAGAACTTGGCCGCGGTTTCGGCGTTTGCCAGAGGAAGCAGATTCGCCGCGAGGTAGCCGACGATCATCGCAGCAGCCGATACCCCCGAGGCCACGCCTCGATTTCCCGTCCAGGCTCCGATGGCCATCGCCAGGAACCCGTAGAACAGGCCGTTGAGCGTCAAAGCGAAGGTCATCGCCCCAACGAACAACGCCGCCGTGTCGACATCCAGAATCCCGGCCGACCCCATTCCGGAACCCCACAGAATCAGCCCCATCACTGTCAGTACCAGGATCATCGCTCCGGTCTTGGACAGGAGGACTCCACGCCTGCTCACTGGATTCCCCAGTAGAAACCCGAAAGTCCCCTGGGTTTCCTCACCCGCTATTGAGGATGCTCCGATCGTGATTGCGATTCCGGCGACGATGAAAGCTCCCATCATGTTGTAGATCGCCCCGAACGCCAGTTCCCCGGCACCGCTTCCCTCGGGGTTGATTCCCATCAAGTCGAGGACGGCCGCTGGCAACTCGTAGTAGAAGCTGGTGTCCACACCCGTGTAGACCCACATTCCAAAAAGCAAGATCAATCCAGCTACCAGGGCCCCGACCAGGCCGGCTGGAAGTCGCTCACGGGTCGTCTTGGTGAAGACGTTGGCGAGCATCAGGCGTTCACCGCGTCATCAGCCCGGTAGTACTCGAGAAAGATCTCCTCGAGATCTGCTTCCTGGGTGTTGATATCAACCAATGTGTACTTCTCGGTTGCCACCCTGAGCAGGGTGTCCATGCTCCCATCGAAGGACATCGCCGCATGCCTGCTCGCCACTGCAACGTCCCGGACGCCTTCGATTCCCTCGAACACCGACGCCTCCACCGGTGTGGTGAATGAAAGCTCGACCTTTCTGACAGCTTTGGATCGGAGGTCGTCGACGAATTCGACATCGACCAGGTGGCCAGCGCGAATTATTCCCACACGGTCGGCAACCCTCTGCACCTCCGAGAGTGTGTGGCTGGAGAGGAAGACTGCGCGACCTTCGGATGCGACCTCCCTCATCATGCTCTGGAATTCTCGTTGCACCAGCGGATCGAGTCCCGAGCTTGGCTCGTCCATGATCAAAACCCCGGGCCGACTCATGAATGTGAGAATCAGGCCCACCTTTTGGCGGTTCCCGGAGGAATAGTCACCGATCTTCTTCGACAGGTCGGCGCTGAGACGTTGAGCCAACTCGTCGACATACCCCTTGTCGACGCCACCGCGAAGGTTGGCGAAGTAGGTGATCATGTCGCGACCGGTGAGATTGTCGTACATCGACAGATCAGAAGGCAGATAGCCAATATGGTTTCTGATTTCAACTGCATCGGCGTGGCTATCGAGTCCGACAATTCTCGCTGTTCCCGCCGTCGGTCTAATCAAGTCGAGGATCGTCCTGATCATCGTGGTCTTGCCCGCTCCGTTTGGGCCGAGAAAGCCGAACACCTCCCCCATGTTCACTTCGAGGTCGAGATTTTCCAGAGCCCTGACCTCCCCGTAGTGTTTGGTAAGACCTTCCGTATCGATTGCGGATTCACTCACTTGGCATTCTCCATTTTCAAGTAGTCGGCGAGACGCTCCATGAGGTCTGGCCATTCGGCGAGCAGGAATTCGGACATCCGTCGAAGCTCGAGCACACGATCCGGCCGATCGTCTGGCAACACCTGCTCACCGGCGTTTGCGATTGCCAGCATCTCGCCTATCCGTTGGTGTTCCGACCACATCATCTGGAGCCAGGCGTTTGAGCGGAACTGGTAGTAGGTGGCGCGATCGGTGGGGAACGTGACCTTCTCGACCAGACCAAAGCCCTCGAGGTAGCGAGTCTGGGTGGAGACCGAACCAGCACTTGTGTGCAGAGCGTCAACAATCTGTTGTGATGACTGATAGGCGGGCTCGCAGATCATCAACCAGGCGAGGATCCGGCCGGCGGTTCGACTCCCGAAGAGTTGTTCCCACCAGCGGCCTACGCGCTCTACGAAGTCGCTCTGTATGGTGGTCAGTCTCACGACCTTCAGTATCGTCTGAACGTTCGATACTGTCAACAGTTGCGTCATCAAAGTTGAGCGGATTCCGACCGTATTTGATCGCCTGTTCAGCTCACGCTGAACAGGTTGGAGTTTCCGCTGGAAACTCCAAACGCCTCGATTTCGAGGCGCTACTACCTGAGGTTTGCCGGATCCCAGGGGGAGCGCGAAAACTCAAGGGCCTCTCGAGTGGCCGAATCGAGAGGATGGGAATATCGTCACGATCACTTCCCCCGAACGCCCCGGAGCATTCACTTCCCCTGTCGGCCTGAACAACACCCGGTCGACAATACGTCTCAGGGCTGTGGAAAACTTGGTGCTTGACCAGTGACACGCGTGTAATTACAGTGTTGAAGTCCATACTAGATGTAGTGGCCACTTCCCCGTAGACCACAACATCTAGTGGTTGGAGCTTGAGATGGACAAAGTCCCGGACAGGTGCTGGCTGCTGCATACGCCGGTCCGGATAGTGCGGAGGAGGCACAACATATGACAAGAGGCCTACGGATCACCCGTCGCTTCACCGAGGCCGGTAGGGACCCATACGATCAGTTCGAGTGGTCGCAGAGAAACTCAAAGATCGCGAACCCCGACGGCTCTGTCGTTTTTGAGATGAAAGACGCCGAGATCCCGGCGCAGTGGAGCCAGGTCGCCTCAGACATCATGGTTTCCAAGTACTTCCGAAAGGCGGGTGTCCCCCAGTTCGACGACGCCGGCAACCAGATCTTCGACGACCAGGGCCAGCCGGTCACCGGCCCGGAGCGTTCCGCCAAACAGGTTTTCAATCGTCTCGCCGGAACCTGGCGGCACTGGGGAGAGAAAGAGGGCTACTTCTCCTCAACCGCTGACGCCGAAGCGTTCGAAGACGACCTCCGCTACATGCTGGCCAACCAGATGGCGGCCCCCAACTCTCCACAGTGGTTCAACACCGGGCTCAATTGGTCCTATGGGCTGACCGGACCGGCACAGGGTTTTTGGTACGTTGACGGTGCCGACGGCCAGATGAAGGCCTCCCCTGACTCCTACTCACGTCCTTCACCGCACGCCTGTTTCATTCTCTCGGTCAGTGACGACCTGGTGAGCCCGGGTGGCATCATGGATCTTTGGGTCCGGGAGGCACGCATCTTCAAATTCGGCTCCGGAGCCGGCTCAAACTTCTCGTCGATTCGCGCTGAGAATGAACAGCTGTCCGGTGGCGGCAAGAGCTCGGGCGTCATG
>JBAVIK010000298.1:0-7764 GCA_049686815.1 Acidimicrobiia bacterium
CACCAGCTCGGTGTCGAACAAGTCCTGGTTGCTGATCACGTCGGGTTCGAGGTTTCGGACAAGATCCGACCTGAACCCCTTCATGCCGTGGGTGTCGGTGACACGCGAGTCGAGGATCGTTCGCAGGAGGAGGTTGAAGACCCGGGTTGCCAGTCGGCGAATGAAGGGTCTTCGGTCGTCCGAGCCGGGATCCCGTTTTGAAGCGATGACAATGTCGACATCGTCGGGCTGCTCCAGCACCGCTCTGAGAAATCCCGCTGAGAAGTAGTCGATATCGAAATTGACCACCCACTCACTTCTCGCCAGCCGAAACCCTTCGCGCATCGCCCTGCCGTAGTCGGCCTCTTCGATGGAGATGACTTCGATCTCGGGGCCGGTAGCAACCCGGCGGGCCGTTTCAGCCGTCGAGTCGGTTGAACCATTCTCGATCAGGAGCACTCGATATGGAACACCAACATCATCCACCGCCGCAACCAGCATGGGAAGCGCGGTGGGAATGAAGCCGGCCTCGTTGTAAACCGGCACTACGACTGTGAATACGGGTGACATGAGGCTGGCGGAGTGTAGGAAGAGGCATTGACTAGGGCCCACCTACACTCACCGATCTCGATGAATCCAGAAACGGCGTTCAAAGCCTATGACATAAGAGGGCGGAGCGATCTCGGGGAAATCGACAGTGCTCTCTACCGATTGGTCGGCAACGCCTTCACCGGACTGGCCGGAGCCGGTGTTGTGGCCGTTGGGAGGGATTGTCGTGCCAGTTCGCCCGAGTTCTTCGATGCCCTTTGTGAAGGGATAACGGCAGCCGGGGACGACGTGATCGATGTCGGTGAGGTGCCGACCGACGCCGTTTACTACTACTCAGGCGCACACGCGATGCCCGGAGCGATGATCACCGCGTCGCACAACCCGCCGCAGTACAACGGGCTCAAGCTCTGTCTCCCCGGTGCTCGACCGGTCGGTGTCGACTCAGGTTTGGGTGAGATCAAACAGGCAGTTCTGGCGAATCGCATGTCCACATCTCTCCCTGCCGGGACAATTCGCTCAGAGGACATCGTCAACGATTACATCACTCACCTATTCGGGATAGTCGATCCGGAAACCATCGGAGCCCTGAGTGTCGCCGTCGATGGTGGCAACGGAATGGCCGGAATCGCTCTGGAGAGGGTCTTCGCCCGTCTCTCGGCAACACTGTCAGGCCTCTATCTCGAACCGGATGGTTCCTTTCCGAACCATCCTCCCGATCCGCTGGTTGAGGAGAACCTAAATGATCTCGTCCAACTGATGGGAGATGGCCTTTACGACTTGGGCGTAGCGTTCGATGGCGACGCTGATAGAGCTTTCTTTCTGGACGACACCGGGATGCCTTTGTCAGGAAGCACTGTCACCGCGCTGATTGCCCGACGTCTTCTGAGGGAGCATCCCGGAGCTTCGATCGTCCACAATCTGATCACTTCCAAAGCAGTACCCGAGATCGTGTCTGAGAACGGCGGTACGCCCGTTCGCACCCGTGTCGGGCACAGCTTCATCAAACAGGTCATGGCTGACAGCGGTGCGGTGTTCGGTGGTGAGCACAGCGGTCACTACTACTTCCGGTCCAACTATCGAGCCGATTCGGGAATGTTGGCGATGCTGGTTCTCCTCAACGTCTTGAGTGAGTCGGGAAGGCCCCTCTCGGAACTGCGCCTGGAGGTCGAGCGCTACTCGACATCGGGCGAGATCAACTTCACGGTGGAGGATCCCCTGAAGGTCATGGCGCAGATCGAGACCTCAATTACCCATGCTGTAGAGATAGACCATCTCGATGGGCTCACAGTCGACTACGGAGAGGCATGGTTCAATCTGCGGCCGTCCAATACCGAGCCGCTACTTCGACTCAACGTCGAGGCAAAGACCAATGATCACGTTTCTGAGATAGTTCAGATGGTCGCAACCGCCGTTCAAGGAGAGTGAGTGAGCCTGATAGATCCACAACTTGCTGAGATACTCGTCTGCCCGGTTGACAAGGCTGACCTGACTCAGGACGTCGGAGCATCGATGTTGGAATGTGTCGCGTGCTCCCGTCGGTATCCCGTGCGCGATGGAATTCCAATCATGCTGGTGGACCAAGCGGAGAGGGGGCCGAATGCCTGAGATGCTCGCTCAGATTCAGACGCTCGGCGAACAGTTGGAATGGGCCTCTGCGGTCCCGGCACCGTCGATCAGCACCAATTCGGAGGTTCTATTCGTCGGGATGGGAGGCTCCGGGATAGCAGGGGATTACGTTGGGGTGATAGGCGCACCGGTTGGCACCCGGGTCAGTGTTCACAAGGGTTACGGGCCGGTTCCGCTGTGGGCAGTTCGGGCAAGACCTCTCGTGATCGCGGCGTCGTATTCGGGGAACACCGAAGAAACTCTCGACTTTGTGATCGCAGCGCACGAGTCGGGCCTCCCAATCGCCACGATCACCACTGGGGGTCAGCTGGGTGAGTTGTCTTCGAATCACCATTGGCCGTCGATCCGGGTTCCCCAAGGTATGCAACCACGGGCGGCGGTGGGCTACATGGTGGGGGCCGCGATCCGATTGCTCGAAGGTGCCCACGCCATCGACGACCAGCGACTCAGCTTCGCTGAGGCGATCACTTTCGCGAGTCGGGCGGCACAGGAAGATAGCGACGAATGGAAACAGGCGTCGGCCATAGCCGAGGCACTGGACGGCCGGATCCCGATTGTCTACGGCGGTGGCCCCCTATCCGGTGTGGTTGCCCAACGTTGGAAGACTCAAATCAACGAGAATGCCAAGGTCCCGTCGTGGTACTCCCAACTTCCCGAGCTGGATCACAACGAGATCACAGGTTGGGAAACCATGCCTGAGCTGACCCGGGAGCGGTTGGGGATAATCGCCTTGACGGACTGGGCAGATCATGACCGGATAAAGCATCGACTTGCTCATACCTCGACTCTCACCGAAGATGCGGTTCCCTGGGTGGGTGTAGTTGCCTCGACCGGTGCGTCGGTCCTCACTCGCCTGGTGTCATTGACCGTTGTTGGAGACCTCTTGTCATGGATGCTCGCCAAGCGAGCCGGAGTAGATCCAGTTCCGGTTGAAACCATCGAAAAACTCAAGAAACTCCTAGCCGAGGACACATGATGAACTTTGACATCGCCAATCCCGATCTCGCCCCTATAGGTGCCCAGCGCGTCGCGTGGGCAGGTCGTCGCATGCCAGTGCTGGCAACCGTTCGCGAACGATTCCGAACGGAGCGACCACTCGAGGGGCACGCGGTGGCGGCGTGTCTTCACGTGACCGCTGAGACCGCCAACCTGATGCTGGCCTTGCGTGACGGTGGCGCCGAGCCGCTTCTCTGTGCGTCCAACCCACTTTCGACTCAGGACGACGTGGCCGCGGCGTTGGTGGCGGAAGGAATACCGGTTTTCGCGATCCGCGGCGAAGATTCAGACACTTACTACAAACACATCCATGCCGTCCTCGATCACAAACCTGCGGTGACAATGGACGACGGAGCCGACCTTGCCACAATTCTCCACACCGAGCGGCGAGACCTCGAGGTGATCGGCTCGACGGAGGAGACCACAACGGGGGTCATTCGGCTGCGGGCGATGGCTGCTGACGGCACATTGCGAGTGCCGGTCGTTGCAGTCAACGACTCAGCTACCAAACACCTCTTCGATAACCATTTTGGAACCGGCCAATCAACCTTGGACGGGATAATCAGGGCAACCAACATTCTGCTTGCCGGGCAGAACATGGTGGTCGTCGGATATGGCGACTGTGGCCGCGGTGTGGCCAACCGCGCCGATGGGTTAGGTGCCAAGGTGATCGTGGTCGAAGTCGACCCGGTACGTGCTCTCGCAGCAGCGATGGACGGCTATCGGGTGATGACTGCGGAGGACGCAGCGTCTGAAGGAGACATATTCATCACGGTCACTGGCAATAAGCACGTGCTTCGTATGGAGCATTTCGATCGCATGAAAGATGGTGCATTGTTGGCCAACTCAGGTCACTTCGATATCGAGCTCGATCTTGCATCGCTTCGAGCCAAGTCGGTTGGTCGAAATGACATTCGTGAGAATCTCGAGGAGTACGTCATGCCCGATGGTCGGCGGATCTTGCTCGCGGCCGAAGGTCGACTGGTCAACCTGGGAGCGGCCGAAGGCCATCCTGCAGATGTGATGGACATGTCCTTCTCGAATCAAGCGCTAGCCGCTGAATACCTCATTACCAACCGGGCCGACCTCGGGGCCCAGATCTATACCCTGCCACGGGAAATCGACGAGCAAGTCGCCTCGATCAAGCTCGAGAGTCTTGGTGGAGGGCTCGAGGTTCTCACGGCCGATCAGATCGAGTATCTGAGTGGCTGGCAAGAAGGGACCTCTTAGTTTCCGGCCGACTTTGGCCGGTTCGCTCCAGGGGTTGGACGCAGACCCTCGGTGGGGGATCGTTTTGAGGTTTTCGTGGGCGGCGTGGATCGGCCGGCCAAACAGACGCCGGTCGGCCGGGGCTTCCGCCGCGTCTTGAGCATCGACGCTGACAGTCTGAATCAGAAAGCCAGCCGGATTAGGCGCCAAATCAAACCTGTCGGTGTGAATCGATAGAAACGGCACATGCCGTGTCAGGCCTGCCATCGTCTCAGTTCGAGGTGGTTGCTCTGTGACCGGTGTCGGGCCGATTTGGCACCGGCGACCGATCGACTGATCTACGGGGCGGTTCCTCTCATCGCTGCCTTCGAGCACAGAGGTCCGGCCCGCGTGTTGATTCATGCCCTCAAATACCGGGGCCTTGTGGGTTACGCCGAGTTGGTGGCCTCGACTCTCGCACCGAGACTCCCACGTCTTCCAGTTGTCCCGATACCCCGGACCCTCAGTCGGCTGGTGAAGTATGGAGTGGATCCTGCGGGCGTGTTGGCGCAACGTCTTGCGCGCGAGCTGAATACGCCGCTCGTGAACATTTTGAGACCGGCCGTCCACAGCAAACGCAGGGCTGGCGGTGATCACCGGCGTCCCCCCTCACGACTCGCTCCCCGAATCGATCCTCAGGTCGAGGTGTTACTTGTCGATGATGTAGTTACCACCGGAGCAACGGTCGCATCAGCTCTCCGAGCCCTCGGATCGAGGAACGTCCGTGCTGTGGTGGCCGCAAATGTCGTACCCGAGGTGTCTAGTCTTTTGCCCACGTCAAACCAGCACACCAACTCCCGAAACCAATCCTGACCCATGGCCTCAGTTCTCGTCGTGGATGATGCCGAGCTGTTTCGTGAAGCCCTGAAAGCGGCCTTCACTCAGGAAGGGTTTGACGTGGTTGGCGTCGCCGCAGACGCCATGACTGGAATAGATCTCGCCCGGGAGCACGAGCCGGACCTGGTGATGCTCGATCTCCTGATGCCTGGGATGTCGGGGCTCGAAGTTGTTGGAACCATCATCAAGACCAGTCCTCGCAGTCGAGTCGTATTGCTCACAGCGAGTGAGAGCGCAGAAGATCTGCTCGCCGCGGTCAAAGCCGGAGCTTCGGGCTACCTAACCAAGGACACCCCGCTTCCACGGCTGGTCTCGGCAATGAACGACGTGCTCGAAGGTGGTGCCGCCGTATCACCGGCCATGGGTGGCAAGCTCTTCTCGTCTCTGCGCGATCTGCTTCGCCATCAGGGCTCATCGTCACCAAGACGTTCTGAGTTGACGGGACGCGAGCTCGAGATCCTCGGCCTTGTTGGCGAGGGTCGGACCTCTAAAGAGATTGCCGAAAAGCTCTACATCTCCGAGAACACGGTTAGGAACCACGTTCGCAATATCCTTGACAAGCTCGGGATGAAATCTCGCTTCGAAGCCGTTAACTGGGCGTACCGGGAAGGGCTGATCGAGGTCACTTGACCGAGCCGGCCGAACTCGGATCAAATCTCCACTATCGGTAGGATTGGGGCTTCAGATGCCCATATTTCAAAAGGTTCTTCGCGTTGGTGAAGGCAGGCCGCTCCGGGAATTCGAGGCCATTGCCGCTGCTGTCAACGGAGTCGAGTCTCAGTTCGCAGCTTTGAGCGACGACGCACTGATTGCGATGACTTCAGAGCTTCGGGAACGTCTCGCCAACGGAGCGACTCTCGACGACATCCAGGTCGACGCGTTCGGAGTGGTCCGTGAGGCTGCCAAACGTGTCCTGGGCCAACGGCACTACGACGTCCAGGTGGTTGGTGCTGCCGCTCTCCATCGGGGGATGGTCGCGGAGATGAAGACTGGTGAAGGCAAGACCCTGGTTTCGACGATGCCGGCCTATCTCAATGCCCTTGCCGGCAACGGAGTCCACATGGTGACGGTCAATGACTACCTCGCAAGCCGTGATGCCGAGTGGATGGGTCACATCTACAGGTTTCTCGGCCTGTCGGTTGGTCTCATCCAGAACAACATGCCAACTGCCGACCGGCATCCTGCCTACGCCTCAGACGTCACGTACGGAACAAACAACGAGTTTGGTTTCGACTACCTCCGAGACAACATGGCGATGGCGGCCCAGAATCGGGTCCAACGAGGGCACCCCTATGCGATAGTCGATGAGGTCGACTCGATTCTCATCGATGAGGCCCGGACGCCTCTGATCATCTCCGGGATGCTCTCCGACAGCGCAAAGTGGTATCGCGATTTCGCCAAGATCGCCAGCCGACTTCAAGAAGATGTCCACTACGAAGTCGACGAGAAGAAGCGTCAGGTATTGACAACCGAGGAAGGTGTCAGCCGGGTTGAGCAAATCCTGGGGATCGAGAACCTCTACGACCATGCGGCCGTCGATTTTGTCCACCACCTCGAGACGGCCCTGAAGGCTCAGGCTCTGTACCGCAAGGATGTCGACTACCTGGTCGACCATGGCGAAGTCAAGATTGTCGATGAGTTCACCGGCCGTGTACTTGAGGGGCGCAGATATTCCGAAGGCCTCCATCAGGGCATCGAGGCCAAAGAGGGCGTCACAATCAAAGAGGAAAACCAGACGCTGGCCACTATCACTCTCCAGAACTACTTCAGGCTCTACGAGAAGCTGGCGGGCATGACTGGCACCGCGGAGACCGAAGCGGCCGAACTGGCCTCTATCTACAGCCTCGAGGTCGTGGCAATCCCGACCAACGAGCCACTGGCTCGTCTCGATCAGGCGGATCTCGTATACAAGACCGAGGCCGGAAAATACGCCGCCCTGGTCGAAGATGTCCGGGAGCGATATGAGAGGAAGCAGCCTGTCCTCCTCGGGACGATCTCGATCGAACGGTCGGAACTGCTCTCGCGGATGCTCGAGAAGGCGGGAGTAAAGCATGAGGTTCTCAATGCCAAGCAGCATGCTCGTGAGGCCGACATCATTGCCCAGGCCGGTCGTCCCGCGGCCGTGACAGTCGCAACCAACATGGCCGGTCGTGGGGTCGACATCAAACTCGGTGGCAATCCCGAGGGGATGGCGAGAACCGAGCTGAAGAAACGGGAGGTCAAACCCGACGATCCGTCCTACGACGAGCTCGAGAAGAAGCTGACCGAAGAGTTCGAGGAACAGATCGAGCCCAATCGTCAGGTCGTGGTCGACGCTGGGGGCCTCTATGTCGTAGGGACTGAGCGTCATGAATCGCGCCGCATCGACAACCAGCTTCGTGGGAGGTCCGGGCGTCAGGGCGACCCCGGAGAGAGCCGCTTCTATCTCTCACTCGAAGATGACCTCATGCGTCGATTCCAGGGCGAGTGGGTCTCGGGGATCATGGATCGGTTGAAGATGCCCGAGGATCAACCGATCGAGGCGAAGAT
>JBAVIK010000299.1:0-4124 GCA_049686815.1 Acidimicrobiia bacterium
CGTCACCCGTGTCCGGCATGCAATACCCACCTAGGTGTGTCCATGGCACTTCAGACGTGGGGAGGTCGTCAACTACCCTCCACAACCGGTCATGCCACGTCGAATACTCATCGCCAAGCCAGGTCTCGACGGGCACGACCGTGGCGCCAAAGTCATCGCCCGGGCGTTGCGGGACGCAGGAAACGAAGTCATCTACTCAGGACTGCATCAGACACCGGCGCAGATCGCCGAAACCGCTGTCCAGGAGGACGTTGATGCGGTCGGCCTGTCGTCGCTGTCAGGAGCGCACAACACCCTCTTCCCTCAAGTCGTGGCCGAGTTGGCAGCCAGAGATTCGGGTGACATCGTGGTTTTCGGTGGGGGTGTCATCCCCGACGGCGACATTTCGAATCTGACCGATGCGGGGATAGCCACCATCTTCACCCCGGGCACCTCCCTGGATGAGATAGCCGTCTGGGTCGCTGAGAACATTGCCATGAAGGGAACCAATTGAAGATTCACGAGCACCAGGCAAAACAGTTGATGGCAAGTAGAGGAATTCCCGTCCCATTGGGTCGTGTAGCCCGATCAGTCGATGAGGCGGTTGCCGCTGTCCGACCGTTGATCGAGGAGTCGGGCAACCCGGTCGTCGTCCTCAAGGCCCAGATCCACGCAGGCGGGCGGGGTAAGGGGACATTCAAAGAGCATCCGGACATCCATGGGGTCAATGTCGTCACCGCAGGAATCAACGGAGGCCCTGCCGCGGCCGAGAGGGAGATTCGAGGGCTCGCCCAGCAAATGCTGGGCAGCACACTGGTGACCATCCAGACGGGCGACGAGGGCAAGTTGGTGAACCGGCTCTACGTGGAGCAAGGAATCGAGATCGCCCGTGAGCTCTATCTCGCCGTTCTCCTCGATCGTTCCACATCCCGAAACATCGTCATGGCGTCCACCGAAGGCGGGATGGAAATCGAGAGGGTGGCCGAGGAGACCCCGGACAAGATCCTCCGCGCCGAGATCGATCCTGCCATCGGCCTGGCACCATTTCAAGCCAACGAACTGGCTTACGGCCTGGGAATCACCGGAGACACTGCGAGACATTTCTCGGAGTTCGTCAAGTCTCTCGCCTCCGCCGCTCAAGAGCTAGACACTGATCTGATCGAGATCAACCCGCTCGTCATCACCGGCAGCGGCCTGGTGATGGCTCTCGACGGAAAGATGGCGTTCGATGACAACGCTCTCTACCGGCATCCGGACATCGCTGACATGCGTGACGACACCGAAGAAGATCCGGCCGAGTTGTCTGCCAAGAACGCCGGGCTCAACTACATCAAGCTCGACGGGACCATCGGATGTCTGGTCAACGGTGCCGGTCTGGCAATGGCCACCATGGACACCATCAAACATGTCGGAGGCGAGCCGGCGAACTTCTTGGATGTGGGGGGTGGCGCCACCGCGGATCAGGTCACGACCGCATTTCAAATCATCACCGCCGATCCCAATGTCAAAGGGATCTTTGTGAACATCTTTGGGGGGATCATGAGGTGTGACGTGATCGCGACGGGAATCGTCGAAGCCGTGGGGAGGGTCGGCCTCGAAGTCCCGCTCGTCGTCCGGTTGGAGGGCACGAACGTGGAACTCGGTAAGAAGATCATCGACGACTCTGGTCTCGAGGTGGTCAACGCCGCCAGCCTGCGCGATGGTGCCGAGAAGATCCTGGAGTTGACAGGATGAGTGTCCTGGTAGGTAAACAGACCAGAGTTCTCGTACAAGGCTTGGGTAAGACGGGTCAGTTCCACACCGATAAGGCGATCGCATACGGCACCAACATGGTGGGCGCTGTCCATCCCTCGAAAGCCGGCACCACAGCTGAATTCGAGGGAGAAACCGATCATTCGGGTGTCTCCGGGCGACCGGATCGATACTCCGTCGATATCCCGATCTTCGCCACGGTGAAGGAAGCGGTAGCCGAGACCGGTGCGAATGCATCGGTGGTCTATGTCCCGCCACCTTTTGCCGCAGATGCCATCATGGAAGCAACCGCTGCCGAGGTCGAACTCGTCGTCGCGATCACGGAGGGGATTCCCGTGGCGGACATGATCCGGGCCAAGAGATACATCCAGGGAACCGGTACCAGGCTGATCGGGCCCAACTGTCCGGGAATCATCACACCGGGTGAGTGCAAGATCGGGATCATGCCGGGATACATCCACCAGCGAGGCAGAATTGGCGTCGTCAGCAGATCGGGAACCCTGACGTACGAGGCGGTGCACCAGTTGACGTTGCTGGGCCTGGGTCAAACGACGGCCATCGGTATCGGGGGAGACCCGGTCAACGGCACGAGCTTCGTTGACTGCCTAGAGCTATTCGAATTCGACGAAGAGACCGAGGGGGTTGTCATGATCGGTGAGATAGGTGGAAGTGCTGAGGAGGAGGCCGCGGCGTTCGTCCAGACTCGAATGTCCAAGCCCGTTGCCGGGTTTATCGCCGGCACCACCGCACCCGCCGGGAAGAGGATGGGTCACGCCGGGGCGATCGTGTCGGGCGGAAAGGGGACCGCCGAGGCAAAGATCGAAGCGATGTCCGCCGCAGGGATTGTGGTTGCCGAGACTCCGTCGGATATGGGGGAGGCGATGCTTCGTGCTCTCGGTTGACCAGCTCGATCTCATCGAATCCGAAAGCCGTAGGCTGATAGACGCGGCACGCCGCGACCCGGAAGGGGGCGTGCCCCAATACCCGGATTGGTCGCTTTCAGACCTTGCTTCGCATCTGGCTTCGATACATGGCCGCACCACGTTGATCTGCGCTCAACTACCAAAAGAGCGTATTTCGGCGCCCCGCCTCCCGGAAGGCGCTGATCCCGTCGCCTGGTGCGAAGAGATGATGGAGGAGATGATGGAGGCTCTGAGGGGAACCCCGCCCGATCTCGAGGTATGGGCGTTTGGGCCCGAGAAGACCATTGGCTTCTGGCAGCGACGAATGCTCAACGAAACCGGGATCCATCGCTGGGATGCGGAGCAGGCATTTGGTGTTCCCGAGGGACTGGTGGACGACGTCGTGATTTGTGGTCTCGACGAGTTTGACGGCATGTATGTCCATCAACTCGGTGACGTCCCGACCATTCGCCTTGTTGCGACAGATCTAGATCGAAGCTGGACATACGGTGTTAGTGAGCCGACACTGACCGTCGAGGCGACTGGTTCGGACCTCTATCTGCGGTTGATGTCACGTCCCTCATCGGCTCAATTGCCCACGAGTTGGGCGACAGCAGTGGATGCTCTGGAGCCTCCGCCAAAGAGGTAATCGGCTGCATCGCCCCAACCGTCCCCTGATTCTTTAGTATCCCGGTATGGGTTGGATCGTATTCCTGGTCGCAGCGGGTCTCTTGCTGGTGATCTTTGCTGTCATCTACAACGGCCTCGTGCGTGATCGCAACCGGGTCGACAATGCCTGGTCTCAGGTCGACGTGCAGTTGAAGCGTCGTTACGACCTGATTCCCAATCTGGTTGAGACGGTCAAGGGCTACGCCTCACATGAGCGGGAGACCTTTGAAACGGTCACCCAGGCCAGGGCGGGGGCCCAATCCGCCTCGACTCCTGGGGAGCAAGCCCAGGCCGAGAACTTCCTGACCCAGGCTCTGCGTCAACTCTTCGCCGTCGCTGAGGCCTATCCAGAACTGCGAGCCTCGGAGAACTTCTCCACTCTTCAAGCCGATCTCTCCGAGACAGAGAATCGCATTGCGGTGAGTCGCCAGATCTACAACGACACCGTGCTCACCTACAACAACAAGGTACAGCAGATCCCGACGAGTTTCGTGGCCGCGGCCACCGGCTTCAAGCCTCGGGAGTTCTTTGTTGCCGGCGATGAGGCAGAGGAAGCCCCAACGGTCGAGTTCTGATCTTGAAGAGGGTGATCCGGCTCCTTGCGGTCGCCTGCTTGGTGGCACTGCCTGCTCTTCCGGTCCTTGCCAAGTCTTTCACCATGGCTGGGGCCGATGTCACCTTGGTGGTCAACCACGACGGCTCCGTCGACGTCACCGAGTTCCTCACCTATTCGTTCGATGGCTCCTTCTCCGGCGCTTACCGCGATATCGATCTGCGACACGGTGAGAGCGTCGAGGTGGTCTCGGTGGGTGACGAGAATGG
>JBAVIK010000300.1:0-6918 GCA_049686815.1 Acidimicrobiia bacterium
TCCAGAGCCCGTCGGGTCCTCTGAAATCGGGTATGCCCGACTCGGTGCTCAGTCCGGCGCCACTGAACACGAGGATCTGATCCGCCTCTCGAAGTACCTGCGCCGCACAGTCGAGGGCGTCGGTCATCAGCCTCTATCGATTTGGATTCGGTCGGCCAAGTAGGTGCGAATCGTCGGGTAGGCGAGCTCTATCGAATCCTGCTCCTTGAAAGCGTCGAGGATCGCCTGCCAGACACGGTCCTCCGAACCTCGGCGTTTCCTGGTCTCCACTAGATAGCGGGCTGTCAGCAGCACCCCGCTGTCACGCACTGAGACGTAGACCGTCGGTGTGAGGGTGCCGATCCGAATCGAGTACTTACCTGCAGTCTCACGAATCCTCGTTCCGGCAGCGCCGTGGGTGTCGGGAGCAACCGCCTCGAGGATGTCGACGATTACCGACTTAGCCAGCTTGTAGTCGGACTCGAAGGTGATCAACACCGGGATCTCTTCCCAGATGAAGGGGAAGCCTTCCGTGTAGTTGGCTACCGGATGATTGAAGACCAATCCATTGGGGACATGAACCAGACGTCCGGTCGACTGCTCGGCGTCGACCCATCCGCCAACCTCCATCAGCGAGAACCGAAAGAGCCGCACATCGATGACGTCTCCTCGGAGATCGGTGACCTCGATTCGATCTCCGACCTCGAAGGGTCGTCTGGTGAGGATGAATGCCCAGCCCGCCATGTTCTTCAGGACGTCCGATAGGGCAATCGCAACTCCAGCAGAGACCAGTCCCAGGAAAGTCGGGAGATTGCTGAAGGCGTCGAGCCAGATGAAGGCGATCGCGATCAGGAAGACCGTGGTGGCGGTGTAATTGACCACCTTCCTCGCCCGATACTCGGCGTCGGCATTCTCGACGTTTGCCTTGACGACACGGAGGAACAGTGCTCGACCGAGCAGCAGCAGGGCGACAGCGCCAAGGGTGAAGATGAGGTTCTCGAAAACTGACGGGTCTATGCCGATGCTCTCGGCTATTTGGGTCACGACGCTGATTATCGGAACCAACACCCGTTCTGTCCGGTATTGCTCGCTCTAGGCTTCGATCGATGACTGGCGAACCCGACCGGCGAGCCCCCGAAACACGAGGGGTAAGCGGAGGTCATGAGGCGAAAGACCACCTTGGATCTCTCAAGCCGCCGATCTACGAGACCTCCACTTTCGTTTTCGGGACGGCTGAAGAGGGCAAGCGTTTCTTCGAGGTCACCTACGGACTCGACGATGCGGAGCCCGGGGAGGAAGTCGGATATATCTATTCGAGGCTCGACTCCCCAAACGCCAGGGTCGCCGAGGCCCGTATTGCCGCCTGGGAGGGTGCCGAAGACGCCCTGGTCTTCAACGCCGGTATGGCCGCGATCACGACAGTCTTTCTCACCTGTCTTCGCCCCGGTTCGAGGGTCCTCTTTTCCTCACCGGCCTACGGGGGCACGGCAAGTTTGCTCCAAGGCATGTTCACCGAGCTCGGGATAGAGGCCAGACCTTTTCCTGCGGGTGCCTCGGAGACCGAACTGATGGATCTCGCCGGGGAGAAATTGGCGATGATCTACCTGGAGACCCCAGCGAATCCGACCAATGACATCTTCGACATCGAGATGGCGTCACGTGTCGCTCGAGAACACGGCGCGAAACTCGTCGTCGACAACACCTTCCTGAGCCCTATTTGGCAGAAACCCCTCGAGCACGGCGCAGATCTCTCCATCCACTCTGCCACCAAGTATCTCGGGGGTCACAGCGATCTCACGGCGGGAGTTGTGTGCGGATCCAGGGCCGAGTTGGGTGAGTTGAGGCACAATCGATATCGACTGGGAACCACCGCACAGCCGCACACAGCGTGGCTGCTGTCACGCAGTCTCGAAACCCTGAAGATGCGTGTGGAGCGTCAAACCGAGTCGGCGACACGGATTGCAGCGTTCCTGGTCGGTCACCCGAAGGTCGCCATGGTGAACCACCTCAGCCTCCTGGGGGCCGATGATCCACGTCGAGAGATCTACGACAGGCAATGTCACGGGCCGGGTGCGATGATCTCATTCGAGGTTGTTGGTGGTGAGGAAGAGGTCTTCCGATTCCTCAACTCGATGAGAGTGGTCAATCTCACCGTGTCGCTTGGAGGCACCGAGTCGCTTGCCTCCCATCCTTGGACGATGAGTCACTCAACGATGGCCCCCGACGAGAAGAAGCTGATCGGAGTCACTCCCGGGCTGATCAGGTTGTCGATCGGCATCGAAGACGCGGGCGATCTGATCGATGACCTCGACTCGGCCCTGAGTCACGTCTAGATGAGTTCAGTCGGTATTAGGTCGCTTTGCCCATGTCCGACCACTCTCCGCGCGGGGATAATGGTCGGTGTGGGAGCCTTCTGATTCACCCGAACCTGCGAATGAGAAGGCGGCCCCGACAGTAAGACTGCTCCTACCCATGGAGCTGGAGGGCGGTCCCGCAAGGGGCCGCCCTCACCTTTTCCCCATCGGGGACACCGCTGAACCCACCTAGCATCGCAACTGTGAATCTCCTTGCCCCGGTGGCTGCTCGGGTAGCTCACCTTCCGCTGCTCGTGGGCACCGACGTTGCACCCGGAGACACCATTGCGGTTCTCGAGGTCATGAAGATGGAACAGCCGATCAGGGCCAGAGTTGCCGGGAGGTTGTCAGCCATCTCTGTTGAGGTTGGCCAGGCCGTCAGCGCCGGTGACATCCTGGCGACCATCATCGAAGGGGAGCTGTCGGAGCGAGAGATTGAACCCGTTCCCGAGAACGATCTCTCTGCCCTCGACGAGGTTGTCGAGCGGCATCGCTTGGTTGGCGATCAGGCCAGGCCTGAGGCGGTTGGCAAACGTCACTCTCGGGGGCATCGCACCGCGCGGGAGAATGTCGCCGATCTCACATACGAATTCGTCGAATACGGTCCACTAGTCATCGCTGCCCAAAGGGGCCGGAGAGATCTCGATGATCTGATCACCCACACACCGGCTGATGGGCTCGTTGGCGGCATCGGCCGGGTTGAAACCGGTGCGGAAGGCGACGACCGCGTCATTGTCGTCTCCTACGACTACACGGTTCTCGCCGGCACGCAGGGGATGCAGAATCATCGGAAGAAGGACCGGCTGTTCTCACTTGCTTCCGAGACCGGTCTTCCGGTCGTCTTGTTTGCGGAAGGAGGCGGTGGACGGCCAGGAGATGTGGATTGGCCGGGCGCCTCGATACTCGACGTGCCGGCGTTTCGACTCTTCGCAGAGATTCCGGGACCAACCATCGGCATCAACAACGGCTACTGCTTCGCGGGCAATGCTGCGTTGCTCGGTCAGTGCGACGTGATAGTGGCGACGCCTGACTCGAATGTGGGAATGGGGGGACCAGCGATGATCGAGGGGGGTGGTTTGGGCGTCTTTCGACCAGACGAGATCGGCCCATCAGATGTACAGGCGAGCAATGGAGTCATTGACGTCCTGGTGGCCGACGACGCGGAGGCAGTTGCAGTGACCAGACAGTTGCTTGGGCTTCTTCGGGACCCCACATCATCGGGCGAAACGCCTGACCAGACGTCCCTTCGAAGCGCGGTGCCGGCCAATCGGCGTGAGTTGTACGACATGAGGCAAGTCATCGAGGGGTTGGTCGATGACGATTCGTTCTTGGAATTGCGCAGGGATTTCGGTCGGGCCGCCATCACGGGATTTGGCCGAGTCGACGGTCGTCCTCTCGGCATCATCGCTAACGACCCATCTCATCTCGCCGGCGCGATAGATCACGAAGCGGCCTCGACTCTGGCCAAACACATGTTGTTGTGTGACCGTTGGGACCTGCCCATCCTGAGTCTTTGTGACACGCCGGGCTTCATGGTCGGTCCCGATGCAGAAGCTGAAGGTCTGGTCAGGTCGGCAGGTCAGCTGTTTCGCGCTGCTGCATCGGTTTCGGTGGCGACGGGAACAATCGTGACCCGACGCGGCTACGGGTTGGGAGCCCAGGCCATGGCGTCAGGTGGCTTTCATGAGCCCCGGTTCACGGTGGCCTGGCCCAACTCCGAGTTCGGCCCGATGGGTCTCGAAGGAGCGGTCAAACTCGGATTTCGCAAGGAGTTGGAGGCCATCGAGGATCCCGATGAACGGCTTGTGGAGTTGGATCGCCGCGTCCAGGAGATGGCGGAGATCGGCCGCGCCCTCAACGTTGCCACCCATTTCGAAATCGACGATGTGATCGACCCGGCCGACTCACGACGGTGGGTGTTGACCGCGCTGTTCTGATCTTGCTCGACACCGGGGGGACCGATCAGCCCGCCAGAAACGAGAACCGCACCTCACGTGTCGAGTTGTCGACGTTGGTGTCGACGAGCACGAGTGACTGCCATGTTCCGAGGGACATGGTGCCGTTCTGGACAGGAACCGTGATCGAAGGCGACACAAATGCCGGTACAACGTGGTCGCGGCCATGACCGGGTGATCCGTGAGCGTGACGCCAGCGCCCTGGCTCGGGGGGAAGGAGCGATTCCAGGGCCGCAAGGACATCGGTGTCACTGCCCGCTCCGGTCTCGAATATCGCGATGCCAGCAGTGGCATGCGGGACGAACACCGACAACAGACCGTCACCTCTATCGGCGCAGAACGCGGCGGCATCACTGGTTATGTCGAGAGCCACGGGTTGGTTGCCAGTGTGATATTTGCTACTTGTCGTCTTCATTGCCGGATTATTCCAAGGTCTGGCTGGCCTTGGGTCGAGTGACTTCTCTAGAGTGCTAATTCGTGAAATTTCTGCTGACATTTCTGACGACTGCAGCATCGCTCGCGGTCGCCGTCTGGCTTGTAAGCGGCCTCTCTTTCGATGGCAGCTGGTGGCAGTTCCTGATCGTGGCCGCAATCATGGGTGTGGCAAACGCGATCGTGAAGCCGATCATCACGTTTTTCAGTATTCCATTCATAGTGCTGACACTTGGGCTGTTCCTTCTGATCGTCAACGCGCTGGTTCTGCAGATCGTCGTGTGGCTGTCCGGCCCAAGTGTTTTCGATCTCGGTCTGGACACCACCGGGTTCTTCTGGGCCACATTCTGGGGTGCAGTGGTTGTCTCTGTCGTCGGATGGCTACTCGGAGTCATCCTCCCCGAACCCGACTGAAAGACCTCGAATCGGACGGGTGCGGCCGGTCCGATGTTGGATCTTCCTTCCAGAGGGCTAAAGTCAATGATGCGTACGCCGAACGCGTACGTGCGCCCCACTCCGCTCTACTCCGTCTAGCGAAGTAACCGCAGGACATGCAGGTTCTCGTCGATGCCCAGTGCATCAGCTCCCGGCCGACCAACGCAGGCGTCACCCAATGACGGTGCAAGCTTCGGAAGGAGCATCAATGTCAACCAATCTCTACGTGGGGAATCTCACGTTCAACACGACCACAGCTGATCTGGAGAACATGTTCTCGGCTCACGGTGAGGTCAAGAAGGCCCAGGTCATCACCGACCGCGACACCGGCAGATCCCGTGGCTTCGGCTTCGTGGAGATGGCAACGGAAGAAGCCGCAAATGCAGCGACCGAAGCCCTCAACGGGTCAAGCGTCGATGGCCGTCAACTCACGGTGAACGCCGCCAAAGAGCGTTCTCGTTGAATCCAAGACCCACCGAGGGTGAGGATTCCTTAAAAGGACGGTGTGCAGAGTGCGGACATCCGCACAAGGAACACCGCACGGCAGTTGGCTGCACCGTGCCTAGATGTGCATGTGAGGTCTACCTGCTGCCCGAACCGGTGGTTCGGAGCAAGAAAAAGAGCAAGACACCAGCCTGATCGACCGGGATGCACCTAGCGGTCATCCCGGTCGGCTTTCTCTCTCGCCTCTCGCTCCTGCTCATCTTTGCGCTCGCGCTCGTAGCGCTCGCTCTCTTTGAGACGGTCCTGCTCGTGACGCTCGTGATCTTCTTTGCGCTCGCGTTCGTGACGCTCGGCTCTCTCTTGCTCGGTCTCCACGGCGTTCCTTTGTTTAGTCGCCCGACGCGATGCCTGTTCAGTTACTGAACACACTACCTGTGGGTCGTTTGCAGGGCTCAGAGGTTTTGTTCGAAGGAGTTTCACTCGGATCGGGCAGGCGGTCGATGACCGCTAGGTAGGTCGATTGGGAGAATCGAATCGCACGCGGCCGTGGTCTGGATGACGAGCTATTCGATATCCGCGTTCATGCACAACCACGTGATGATGAAACCAACAAAGCAAGGTCATGTTCTCCTCGTTGGTGGAGCCGCCCTCAGCCCAGGGGATCACATGATGCGCCTCTAGTCTCGATCGTGAATCGCAGCCGTCGGCCGCACACATATGTAAGTGTTTGTCGAACAGCGCCTTCTTCAATCCCGGCGGGGCCGTGCGACTCTTTCGGCCATATTCCATGTACCGGCCGTCATCACGCCTGACGATTACCTCTGTCACCGCGTCACACAAGACTGAGGCAATGGCCTGAATACCGACCTTGGGACCGGCCTCCAGCCTGACTCCGGCCGAGCCCGAGGTTGGTGCGGCTTCTTGGGCATCAACGAACACCGTCACTTGGGCGGGCGGACGTTGATCCGAGATCATCGACTCGACGAGGGCCGTTGCTTTGCGCCAGGAACTTTCGCCTCTGCTGCCATCAGGTAGGGCAGGCAACCGATCGGCAATCTCATTCAACACTTTGTCGACAATGGCTCCAGAAGGTCCGTCGAGACCACCCCACAGTTTCCACCACGACTCGTCGAGAGATGGCTGCAGTACCAGGAATCTGTCGCAAGCAGCTTGGAACTCAATCTTGGCCTCGAGCCGTGCCCGACTGGCCGCTTCGGCCCTGACCCCCGAGACATCGAGATGTGAAAGCAGCCCGACTTCGTCACCAATCCGGGCGAGCGCCTCGACTCGGTCGATGGATGTATCACCTCGAACGAGGG
>JBAVIK010000301.1:0-2827 GCA_049686815.1 Acidimicrobiia bacterium
GTCTTCGATCTCCTCGACGAGTTGGTCGCCACGCTCGATGTCGGCGTCGGCGTCTTCCTCCAGTTGCTCCACATAACGCAGCAACTCGTCGTTGCCCTCGATTGCCTCGTCAACGGTGGAAAGGAAGTGACGCGAGGCGGTGGTCAGGTCGCCGATGTCGAGGTTCACCCCGATGAGCTCCGCTGCCTTGATTGCCAGAGCCTCAGTTCCCGGTGGGTACTCCTGGTTCGACAGGTAGTGGGGGACCGCGGCCCATATCGAGATGACGTCGATTCCCACGTTGCCCAGAGCGTGGTTGAGCACACCGACGATGCCGGTTGGCCCCTCGTACCCCGACGGCAGCAGGTCATGCATTGAAAGGGTGTCGGGTTTGGTTGATGAGCCGATCAACGGCACCGGCAGGGTGTGTGCAACCTGTCCGATGAACGCCCCCATGGTGACCACTCTGGTGACACCGAGCATCTCCAGGGCGTCGACCAATTCGTTGGTGAAAGCCTTCCATCGATAGTGAGGCTCCTCCCCGATCACGACGACGACATCACGCCCGGCGATATGCACTAGGTGAATCTCATTCCGCGGCCAGGTGATACCTCTAATGCCAGCAGAATCGAGGGATACGAGCGGCCGACGCACCTGGAAGTCGAAGTGGTCGTCGGCGTCTATGACCGCGAGCAGCATGCTGTCGAGATGCGAGAGAAATGCACTCACCGCCTGGCTTGCCGATTCTCCAGCGTCGCCCCAGCCCTCAAATGCGATGAGAGCTGTCGGCTGGTGCAACACCGGTCGCTGGAGCCATTGCAAGCTGGCCATATGTTCAAACTACACCCCAAAACGGGGTATGTGGTCAAATCCAGAAGGGCTTGAAACGTCGCAATCGGAGCGCGTTGAGCACCACCGAAACCGAAGAGAACGCCATCGCAGCTGCGGCGATGGTTGGGCTTAGAAAGCCCAACGCTGCCAGCGGAATCGCAGCCGCGTTGTAGGCAAAAGCCCAGATCAAGTTTCCCTTGATTGTGGAGAAGGTCGCCTGCGCCAGCTCAATTGCGACGGGGGCCAGCCGGGGGTCGTCGTTGAGAAGGACGATGTCACCGGCCTCTAGAGCCACACCGGTACCCGAGCCCACTGCCAGGCCGAGGTCGGCTTGAGTGAGGGCGGGAGCATCGTTCACACCGTCTCCGAAGAAGGCGACGATGTGGCCCTCTCCCTGCATTTCGGCCACCAATTTCGCCTTGGACTCTGGTGTCGCGTTGAAAGAGACATCTTCAATTCCAACGGCGTTGGCAACCCTCATGGCGGGTCCTTCATCATCACCGGTCACAAGCCCGGTGAATATGCCGAGACGGTCGAGTCGTTCGATTGCCGCCGGCGACTCGTCTCTGATCGAATCGGAGACGGCAATCACACCTCGAGTGATGCCATCCCAGCCGGCGAGGAATGCGGTCCGCCCCATTTCCTGTTGTTCGACGAGCAGCTTGACGAGATTCTCGTTCATCTCGTACTGCTGTTCGCCAAAGAAGCGTGGGGTTCCTGCGATCACGCTGTGGCCGTCCACGGTGCCGCTTACTCCCAACCCTGGGGTCGAAACCAGCTCGGTTACAGGTTCCAGATCGACACCGGCCTCGTCCGCCGCCAGCCCGACTGCTATCCCAATGGGGTGACCAGACGCGACCTCGATCGAGCCCACGAGCCTCAAGAGCTCTGATCGGTTGGTTAGGGATTCCACCAACTTGGGGGTCATCACCCCTGTGGTGAGTGTCCCGGTCTTGTCGAAGAGGAGTGTGTCGATGGCTCGGGACCTCTCGAAGACCTCGGCTTGTTTGAAAAGGATCCCCAACTCCGCACCGCGACCGCTACCGACCATGACCGCGGTCGGCGTCGCCAAGCCAAGGGCACACGGGCAGGCGATGATCAGGACGGCTACTGCAATCTGAATCGCCTCGCCAAGGGTGTCACCGGCGAATAGCCAGAAACCAAAGACGAACAGAGCGATCAGAAGGACGATCTGTACGAATCTTGCAGAGTATGTGTCAGCCAGACGCTGGATTGGGGCCTTCGAACCCTGGGCCTCCTCGACCATGCGAACGATGCCGGACAGCACGGTGTCGGAGCCAACCCGGGTGGCTTCGATCACGAGACGCCCGGCTTGGTTGACCGTTCCACCAACAACTGGGTCACCCTCGGTCTTCGATACCGGCAGTGGCTCGCCGGTGAGCATTGACTCGTCCACCGTGCTGACCCCTTCGACGACGAGACCATCCGTGGGGATCCGGCCTCCGGGAAGGACCAGGAGTCGGTCCCCGGGCAACACATCGTCGATCGGCACTTGCGTCTGGCCATCGTCTGTGAGCAAAACTGCCTCGGTGGCTCCCAGCTGCAGAAGACGGTGGACCGCACTCGACGCCTGACCTTTTGCCCGTGCCTCGAACACTTTTCCGAGGGTTATGAGTGTGATGATCATCCCGGCGGTCTCGAAGAACACGGGCTCTCCAGCGAAGAGGACGGCGGCCGAATATGCGTAGGCAGCCAGTGACCCGAGAGAGATGAGCGTGTCCATGTTGGCGCTGCCGTGTCTTGCTTGCTTCCAGGCTCGCTCGTGATATTGGGCCCCCGCCCAGAACACCACCGGTGCGATCAGAAGCCCCTGGACGATGCCGTTCCATATCGAGTGTGGCCCAAGGAGATGGAGAGCCATCGCCGGGGCGGTGAAAGCGAGGGCAACCCAGAAACGACGACGCTGCAGTTTCTCCTCGTCTGAATACATTTCGACCACGTCTCGCTGCTCATGATCGGCATCGTGAGGAGTGAGTGTGTAACCGATCTTGCCAAC
>JBAVIK010000302.1:0-2876 GCA_049686815.1 Acidimicrobiia bacterium
GGGCCCATGAGGGCGTGGATCTCTCCTTTGTCGACGGTCAGGTCGACGCCTTTGAGTATTTCGATGTCGCCAACGGAGGCGTGGAGGTTTTCGATTTGCAGGAGGGGTGGGGTGTCAGTCACGATCTCATCGTATTTCCACTATCCGGATAGGGGAAATGAAATTTCGGCCCACGTCGGTGATGCCAGACGGTCGAGATCAGCAATGGCTATGGGGAAGACAGTTGACGGGGTTCCCCCGGCAGCCCAGACAGGGTCATTTCTCCGCAGAGACCAGTCGGCGAATACACGCAACTCGGAGTTGTGCCCAAACGGGGGAGTGCCACCGGCGGCATAACCCGTTGCCTCCCTCACCTCTTCCAGGGTGGCCCTTCTCGAGCTGTCGGCTCCCGCCACAGAGGCAAGGCGTTCCGTGTCGAGCCTGAGATCGCCAGGAACCAAGGCGACGATGGGCTCCTCGATCTCGGGAGTGATGAGAACAAAAACGAGGGACTTGACAATGGCCGAGACGGGGCAGCCGATGGCGGATGCGGCGTCCGCAGCGGTCTTGGTCCCCTCCGGGAAGAACCGGATCTCGGCTTGGAGCCCGGGCACTGAGGCCAGGAGTCTCCTCGAGGCGTCGGGCAGTTCAGCGTCCACGAACGATGTCGACAGTCTCGACCATCCCGTCAAAGTCGTCGAGGTCGAGCCACTGGACATAGAGACGCTCCAAACCGGCCTCCTCGAGTTGCCCGACTGTTTCGGCCACCCTGTCCGGGGTGCCGATGGGAAAGCCATTGTTGACGTATCGTTCCTCCAGCTCGTTCGGTGTGATCCCCCGACTCTCCGCCGAGCGGGCCAATCGCTCCTGAAACTCGCTTTCGGTCCGCCCAACCAGGGCACCTCCCATGGCGGTCGCTTCGACGACTCGACCGTTGGCGGCCTCCTGCATGGTCTCGATTTTGAGACGCGCTTGATCAGGAGGGCAAATGAAGAAGTTGTACTCGTCCGCCCGGGTGCCAGCGAGTCGAGGCGTTCTCTTCGCACCGCTTCCGCCGATGATGATCCTCATTCCTGTGGGCTTCGGTTTCACCTCTGCGTTGAGGGAGTAATAGCGCCCTTCGTGTTGCCCAGGTCCCTCGCCAAACGCTGCTTCGAGATAGTCGAGTGAGTCTTCGAATCGGTCCCAGCGTTCCGGCCAGTCGGGAAAGGGGAGCCCGAGGTTGACGTGTTCGAGTTCCATCCACCCGGTCCCAATCCCCAGATCGAGACGGCCTCGAGACATCTGATCGATGGTGGCTGCGGTCTTTGCAATCACCGCTGGATGTCGAAAGGTGATCGGTGAGACCAGGACACACAATCTGATCGTGCTGGTGTCACGGGCCAAGCCGGCGAGGACCGCCAACGCGTCGGTGGCGGCCGGGGTTGGGTCTCCGCCGGATAGATAGTGGTCACATCTTGCAAACGAGATCAGACCCTCGGTCTCACACCAGAGGGCGGCCGCCAGCTGCTGATCGTAAGTGCCACCGAGATGGGGCTCGGTCATGACAGAGAACTTCATGACGGTCGACCCTAACGACCCATATAGGCGTCGACGACGACGTCGAAGGCGGTGGGATCATCCTCGCCGAGAAACACTTGTGGGTAGAAACGTTGACACCCGGCCTCTTCGAGTGCTGCGATCATCTCGGCAGGTTTCGAGCCCGAGCCGTGGGGGAATCCCCGCTCGTTCCAGGCGCTCTCGATGTGCTCAGTGCTCTTGCCGGTCTTCTCGGCCATGGCTTCGAGCATCCTTCGATAATCCGTGTCGTTCTTGGCGGCTACACCGGGACCAGCAGAAGTCCAGAAGATGTCGTCCGGGTTTCGCCCGAAGCTGGCTGCCTCGGCCCTGGTCGCCTCGCGTACCTCGCGGTACCGGTCTGGTTTGCATGCGTACAGGTTGTACTCGTCCCCATACTGAGCAATCATCCGGCGTGACTTTGGATTGCCGGCTCCCCCTCCCATCAAGCGGAGGTTCTTTGGGTGAGGATGCGGGTCGAAGGCCTCGAGCTGGAAATGGGTGCCGTCGAACCCAACCTCCCCTGGTGTGATGGCAGCCCTCAGGTAGGCCATCGTCTCTCCATAGATCTCCATCCGGGTCTTCAGGTCTGGGTATGGGAGACCAAACACTCGGAATTCCTCGTCCAGCCAACCCGCCCCTAGGCCGAGGATGAACCTCCCATCGGAAATCTCATCGATGGTGACGCCCATCTTGTAGAGAACGCCGGGATGTCTGAATGTGACAGGAGAGACCAGCGAGACGAGCTCGATCTCGGTCGTTTCAGTGGCGAGACCGGCCAGGTGAACCAGGTGATCCCAGGCTGGCTCCGATAACGCGTCACCACGTAGCAGATAGTGATCGGGGAGAGCGATCGCCCTGATGTCACCCCGGTCCTCAGCCCACCGGGCAGTTGCCAACACATACTCCCAGTCTCCGCGGGTCTGAATCCCAAACTCCATCAGGCAGGTGTCACCGTCATGCTGACCAGTGATCGTGCGTGAAGTGAGACGTCGAAGGTCGGGTCGAGCACTCGATGGACCGCGATACCGTTGAGAGCAGACACCAGAGTCTCGGCACGCTGGGAGGCCTCGCCCTCGGCCATCCCCGGATGTTCCCTCAGAATCGCGGCGGCGAATCGACTGACACGACCATCATGATGGCGAAGCATCCGGCCGCGCAGCTCCGAGTTCTCATTCGTGCCCGACACAGCGATCCGGACGTAGACGCGGGCAAGATCGTCTTGTTCCACGATGAAACGGATGTACGCGTCGACGAGATCCGACAGGGTATCGGTCCCGCGGTGGTCGGGATCAGGATCGACCGCGTCGATGGCCTCCCGCACCACGGTGATGATCACC
>JBAVIK010000303.1:0-7541 GCA_049686815.1 Acidimicrobiia bacterium
CCCCCTGAGCCGGTTGCCCATGTCTCCCTGGTTGGTCACCACGTCAGTCTCGAGCCTCTCCAACTGAACGACGCCGCACCCCTCTTCGAGTCATTTGCCGGGGCACCCGACGAACTGTGGACATACATGGGTTTCAACCGATGGGATTCGGTTGACGAGTTGAAGGCCGTGTTGGCCTCCCTCGTGGCACTACCCACCTGGCAGCTGTACACGATCGAAAAACAAGGACGACCGGTCGGCTTTGCCGCGTATCTCCGAGTTCAGCCCGGAGACGGTGTCCTCGAAATCGGTTCGATCATGTTCTCCCCTCCGCTTCAGCGCACAACGGCGGCGACGGAGGCGATCTATCTGATGATCAAACACGCCTTCGACGCCGGGTACCGAAGAGTGGAATGGAAATGCGACTCCCTGAATTTTCCATCGCGGGTTGCCGGTCAGAGACTCGGCTTTCGCTACGAGGGCACGTTTGTCAGTGCCACGCACTACAAGGGTCGAAATCGGGACACAGCGTGGTTCGCCATCACGGTAGACGGATGGACTCAGATCCGTCGCGCCCTCGAATTGTGGATGGCGCCCTCCAACTTCGATTCCAGCGGAAATCAGATTCGCTCGTTGGCCAGTCTTCGGGACTGAACAACGGAACCAGGGAACCGAATTCGTGGTGGCGTTCGTCTCAATTCCATGAGGAAGCTCACTTCTTGCCTTGTCGTCACCTTGGTCCTGACTGCATGTGGCGGAGGCGACCCAGGTGGGAAGGCCGAAGCATCCTCTTCCCCGGAGATGTTGGCAGTTGCCGTGGAGCAACTGATCACCGAAGACCACACATTCGGTCAGGGACCGCCTCCTTTCACCGAGTATCTGATCCAGACCCAAATCGACGCCTTTGCGGGTGATCCAACCGCCACGGGTGATGACACGAAGCGAACATTGACACCGGCAGAGCAGGCCGCGATTGAAGAGATAGTTACGCCCTACGGGCCGGTCCGCTGGATCGACGACCCCGACGAATGGAGAACCCCTGAGCTAACCCCAACCGTGGAAGGTGCTGTGATCCTCGGGGTCGGTGAGCCGGTGATCGAAGGAGAAACCGGTCTGGTTCCCGTCTCGCTCTGGTGTGGCGGTCTCTGCGGCACCTGGCTGACCTATCGTCTCGTATTGGTGGACGAAGTCTGGGAAGTTACCGGCGTCGAAGGACCGGTCGCCGTTTCCTGATAATTCCCGATTTCTGTCGTCCCCGCCGACCCTTGGCACTTAGTCTGCGACTTCCAAAGCGGATCGAATAGGAGGCTGACAGGTGACCATGGAATCTCAGAGGTACGCGGCGCGTCTCAATGTCGACTACCCCGAACAACTCGACCGAGTGACGACCTTCTTTCGACTGCTCTGGGCCATTCCGATTCTGATTGTTGCCAGCCTGCTGTCCGCCACGAGCACGTCGACTGTGACCGTCGTCACCGAAACGGGCAAAGTGCTGTCCAAGGTGACAGACAGCGGAGGCGGGGTTCTGGCGGGGATATCGCTGGCAACATTTCTGATGATCCTGTTTCGAGAGGCATACCCGAGATGGTGGTTTGACTTCCTCCTCGAGTTCAACCGTTTCAGCGCTCGGATCGGGGCTTATCTGGCGCTGCTAACCGACCGCTATCCGTCGACCGTGGACACTCAGGCGGTACATCTCGAGATCGACTATCCCAACGTCGAGGAGGATCTGAACCGTTGGATGCCCCTCGTCAAATGGCTTCTCGTCATTCCCCACTACATAGTTCTTGCGTTTCTGCTCCTCGCGGCCCTCTTCGCAATCGTGATCGCGTGGTTTGCCATCTTGTTCACCGGTCGTTATCCAAAGGGTCTGTTCGATTTCGTAGTAGGGGTTGGCAGATGGGCACTGCGGGTCAGCGCTTATGCCTTTCTGCTGGTGACCGATGAGTACCCGCCGTTTAGCTTGAGCTAGCGCGACCGCGGTCGAGACTCAGAGCGACCTGAGCGCTGTCAGCGAGTCCTCCAGACCAGCTTTGGCATCGGTAAAGAACATGAGAGTCTTGGAGTCATAGAACAGGGGATTGTCGATTCCGGCGAAACCCGGGGAGAGGCTTCGCTTCACAACGATCACCCGTCCGGCGCGGTCCACGTTGAGGATCGGCATACCGTAGATCGGTGAGCCGGGGTCGTCACGGGCCGAGGGATTGACCACGTCGTTGGCACCGAGCACCAGGACGACATCGGTCTCCTCGAACTGGGGATCGGCCTGCTCGAGGTCGAGAAGTTGCTCATACGGAACGTCCGCCTCGGCGAGCAGAACATTCATGTGACCCGGCATCCGCCCCGCAACGGGGTGGATCGCATAGTGGACTTTTGTCCCGTTCTCCTCGAGCGCGTCCGCCAGCTTGCGGGTTGCATGTTGCGCCTGAGCGACCGCGAGGCCGTACCCGGGAACGATCATCACCGTCTCCGCGTATCCGAGTGCGATTGCGACATCTTCGGCCGTGGCTTTGTTGACGGGCTTGTCGCTCATTTCTCCCGAAACACCACTACTCCCATCCGAGCCAAATCCGGCGAAAAGAACGTTCGCCAGACTCCGGTTCATAGCCTCGGTCATCTGGAAAGTGAGGATCAGACCCGCTGCACCCACGAGCGCACCACCGATGATCAATGCGTTGCTCTCGATTGCAAACCCGGCTGCCGATGCCGCGAGGCCGCTGAAGGAGTTGAGGAGTGAGATCACCACCGGCATGTCAGCCCCGCCGATCGGAACAACCGACATGACCCCGATCACCAATGAGATGGCACCGACGATCCAGTATCCGGATGTCTCGCCGGTGACACCCGCCCATACGGCAATGCCCACCAGCCCGAGAGCGAGGGCGCCGTTGACCAGTTTCTGTCCGGGGAACAGGAATGGCCGGCCGGGCAAGAGTCCCTGGAGCTTTCCAAACGCAACGAAGCTCCCGGTGAATGTGATCGCACCAATGGTCGTGGAGATCATCAAGGTGACGATCGTCTCCGACGCCTGTCCCGACAAGCCGCCCTCGACGACAGTCACTGCAGCAACCAGGGCAGAGGCGACACCCCCGAACCCGTTGAAGGCAGCAACCATCTGGGGCATCGCCGTCATCTGCACCCTGATGGCGAACCAAGCACCGAGCACCGATCCGACCACCAGCCCAGCTGCCACCGTTCCCCAATTGAGGATGTCTTGAGAAACCAGGGTGACAACTACTGCCAACAGCATGCCAACCGCGGCGATGCGGTTGCCTGACCGGGCCGTTCGTGGTGTCCCGAGACGGCGGAGCCCAACAATGAACGCCACGCCCGCGGCCAGATAGAGAATCTCAGTCATGAGCCGGTTTGTCTCGCTCACGGCGGCTCTTGAACATCTCCAGCATTCGGTCGGTAACCAGGAACCCACCGACAACGTTGATCGTGGCCATGACCACGGCCACGAAGCCAAGCGTCTGAGCGAGTGGTGTGGCGCCGAGTCCTGCCGCCGTGATGGCGCCAATGATCGTGATGCCGGAAATCGCGTTTGCTCCCGACATGAGAGGGGTGTGAAGCGTCGGAGGCACTTTGCTTATGACTTCAAATCCGACAAATGCCGCCAGTACGAAGACGGTGATCCCTACGACCAGGACGCTCATGTTCCGCCGTCCAGTCCGAGCGTTCTCCTGCTCACCGGATGCTTGACCTTGCCCTCATGCGTGATGCACGCCACCGATGTGATCTCGTCGTTCCAATCGAAGCTGATTTCCCCGCTTTCACCGGTGATGCGCTCGAGGAATGCCGCAACGTTGCGGGCATACATCTGACTGGCGTCCACAGCAACGCGCCCGGCCAGGTCGACCGGTCCGATGATCTGCACGCCGCCATGGATGATCGTTTTCCCCGGTTGGGTCAACTCGCAGTTGCCCCCGGTTGGGGCGGCGACGTCGACGATCACAGATCCCGGTGCCATCAATTCCACCATCTCCCTCGAGACCAGCATTGGCGCTTCGCGACCGGGGACCTGGGCGGTTGTGATCACGACATCCGATTCGGCGACCGTAGGTGACAATGTCGCCTGCTGGCGGCGTTGAGTCTCGTCCGTCACAGCCTTGGCATACCCCGAAGACGATTCGGCCGACTCGTCGACGGGAGCCGCGACGAACCTGGCTCCCAGGCTCTCGATCTGCTCGCGTACCTCCGGCCGGATGTCATATGCCGACACCACGGCACCCAATCTTCGCGCCGTGGCGATCGCCTGAAGTCCTGCCACCCCTGCCCCGAGAATCAGGACCTTCACAGGTGGGATCGTGCCGGCGGCCGTTGTCAGCATGGGAAAGATGCGTGGTGTCGCGACGGCGGCAGCAAGTACCGCGTGGTAGCCCGCCGCGGTGGCCTGGGAAGACAGAGCGTCCATGGCCTGAGCCAGGGTTGTTCTGGGGATGGCCTCCATTGAGAAGGAGGTGACGCTTCTCTCAGCCAGAGTTCGGACCAGGTCTGTGTTGGTGAACGGATCCAGGAATCCGACCAAGGCCGCATCTCGAGGCACTAGAGCCGCTCGGGCCGGAGTCGGCGGGCCCACGACGAGAACCACATCTGCGTCTTGGTAAGCGTTGTCGACCACCGTTGCACCGGCGTCTCGATACTCCTCGTCGGAGAAGTTTGCTCTTGCTCCCAAACCGGTTTCGACTGTCACCGAGTGCCCGGCGGCTATGAGGCGAGAAGCCACCTGCGGTGTCAGCGCGACGCGTCGTTCGGATGGATCTTCGGAGGGAACGGCGATGCGCATATCGGCCTGAACTTAAAGTGCTGTCGCCCAGATGTGAAGTCGAGCTGGGCGTCATACCATGGGCTGATGGCGACGGCGAAGCTCGAGGGCAAAGGCTCCCCCAAGGGGCTCAGCCGCCTCTTCTTCCGCACCCCCATTTGGCTGTACAAGGCGCGGCTTGGGTTTCTCCTGGGACATAGGTTTGTGATGATCGAGCACATTGGGTGCAAATCGGGCTTGAAGAGGCAGGTGGTACTCGAGGTGGTTGCCAATGAGCCGGACGCCACATATGTGGCCGCAGCCTGGGGCGATAAGGCGCAATGGCTCAAGAATGTCAAGGCAAACCCCCGTATCACGGCGCATCTTGCTGGCTCCAGATTCGAGACCGATGCCGAGATCATCGACAAGGACGCAGCTCATGAGGTGCTCACCAAATACGCTCAGCATCACCCGAGAGCTTTGGCTGGCCTTTCTCGATTCATGCTCGAAGACCCCGGGGGCACGCTCGAAGAGCAGGTCGACAATGTCTCGGACGTAGTGCCGTTTGTGAGGCTCCCCAAGCCCCAGACCTAGCCTTCGTGGTTGATGACGACCTTTCCAATCTGCTCTGCCGACTCGAGATAGCGCATCGCCTCAGGCACCTCGCTGAATGGGAACACCTTGCTCACCGGCGACTTGGCTCTTCCCATCGAAATCCATGTGAGAGCCCGGGCAAACTGAGCGTGATTTCCCATGGACGATCCGATCAATTCGAGTTGGCGGAAGAAAAGGGTTGGGACCGTCAGCTCGAACTTGGGTCCGCTCGTGGATCCACAGATCGCGATCCGGCCGCCCGGCCTGGCCGCCCGCATCGATTGTTTCAAAGTTGCCTGGCCGACGTTGTCGATCACCAGGTCGACACCACCTAGGGAGGTCACTTCCTTGCCAAACTCACCTGACGAGTCGAACCCACCGGCCGCACCTTCTGAAATGGCCCAGTCGATCTTCTGTTGCGACCTCGAAGTGACGTAGACCTCTCCGCCCATCGCTATCGCCAGGTACATGGCGGAAGCGGAGACGCCGCCACCCACGCCAACGACGAGAACCCTCTCTCCTCGACGAAGTCTCGACTTCTCGAGCATGCGTAGTGCCGTCACGCTGGCCAGGCCAAACGAGCCCGCCACATCCCAGTCGACACTCGCCGGCTTCCGGACTGCGTTGATCGCGGGGATCACCAGCTTCTCGGTGAGTGTGCCGGGTAGATGCTCGCCGAGGATTCGGTACTCCCTGCAATAGACGATCTCATCGCTCCGGCAGTACTCGCACGAGCCGCAGGACATTGATGGATCCACGATGACCTCGTCGCCAATTTCATAGCCGGCCACACCTTCACCCACGGCGTCGACGACGCCCGCAGCGTCGGACCCGCCGGTGTGGGGCAGGGTTTTTGGAGCGGGGAGACCATGAGATACCCACAGGTCCAGGTGATTGAGCCCGGACCGCCTCGTCAGGACCCGCACCTCACCGGGGCCCGGCTCCGGCTCGGGTGTGTCGTTGAGGACGTATGCATCGATTCCAGTGGTCTCGGTCAACTGCCAGGCCTTCATGGCGGCGAGGGTAGCGTTGCGTCGAATCCGTTCGAGGAGAGAGATTGCCCCCGGAGTTGCCTGACGATCGCCCTGTTCACACCACCTCGATCAAGGTTCGGTTCTACGAGCTGGACCCGTACGACCATGTGAATCACACGAACTATTTCTCATATTTCGAAACCGCCCGGATCGAGTTCCTCTCAGAACTGAATTGGGGCATGGACGTGATGAAGGCGCAGGGAATTCAGATTGTGGTTGTCGAGCTCACCGCTCGTTTCCTGGCCGCTGCTCGTTTTGGTGAGGAACTCGTCATCCATACGTGGGTTGAGGATGTCGGACGGGTCAAGTCCACCTGGCAACAAAGGATGACCCGCGGTGAGGGGGAGGAGCTGGCACGGTTGTCCGTGACCGCCGCTTTCACCGACCTCGACGGCAAACCGCGACGTGTCCCGGACCACTTCTCCACCCACTCCCTCCTCCCAAACTGAAACCTCAGGTAGTACCGACCGTATATGGTCGCGATCCGCTGATCTTTGAACCCGAACCCCGGGCCCCCGCAAGGCACGCGGGGTCCGCGACCTGGCTCTGAACGCGAAGATGAGCGGATTTGGTTCATATATGACCGGCACTACCTGAGGTTTGTTTTTTTTGAGGGGGGGGTTTGCGGGGTTTGCGGTCTTTTGCCGGGGCTTTCGGAAACTCTCACTACGACTTCACCCGGTTCTTACAACTGGAGGCGATGCTTTGTATCAAGCTGCCAGATAGAAGGAGAAACAGATGAGAAACAAGGTGACCGCGGCCCTGATTGCCGGAGGCCTGCTGATAGGGGCAGGGTTCGCGACTTCGGTCGTATCGGCCCCCGCCACGGCCGACGCCCAGGAGACTGCTGACGACGGCGAAGCCAAGGGCTTCTTTGCGAGAGGCTTCGAGTTTCTCGGCGGAGTTCTCGACGACATGGTCGGAAACGGGGACTTGAGTCAGGAAGACGCTGACGCCGTCCTCGCTGCGGTCGAGAGCGCCGCTGAAGAAGCCCGGGCCGAGCGGGAAGCGACACGACAGTTGTTACAGGGCTTTCTCGAAGATGACGTGATCACAGAGGCTGAGGCCTCCCAACTCCCGGACGACCATCCCCTCCTTGGTGACCAATTTGATGAGGCCTGGTCTGATGGCGAACTGACGCGGGAAGAGATTCGTGAGGTCCGCCCGCACCCGAGAAGAGACGCCTTCCG
>JBAVIK010000304.1:0-4746 GCA_049686815.1 Acidimicrobiia bacterium
CTGTCTACAAGGTCGTTGTAGATGAAGTTTGGCTCGCCAGTTCGGTCTGTGCTCGCCCTGAAGAAGTGCTCGAGAAGGATTGCTCTTTCATAGTCGGTCTCGGCACCCTGGACGATTGTGAAGGCGAGATTGGTCACCCCAGAAGGGACACTTTCATCACGGGTCCGAAAGAACTCGAGATCGGCCGGTTCGACAACTTCCACCTCGGGAACCGTCGGCTCGATATCAAGTGCTCCGGCAGTCTTCGCTCCTTGAAATATGGGGCTCAGTTGTCCATCGGAACCGGTTGCCAGGGCCCCGATGTCGGAGGATTGAAGCGGATACTCGGTGGTCACCTGATAGCTGAGCTGGTTGCGAAAGAGGCTGGGGTATTCCAAGGACGAGTCAGAGGTGTTCACCCGAAATGAAAGAGGGCTGATGGGATCGATGCCCTCTCTGTTCTCGTCGATCGTCACTGGAACCCCGCCTGTGGGTGCCACCACACCACCCAGACCGGCGATGGTCACGGTATGGCTGAAGGTACGGGTCGTTCCCTGATATACATTGCTGGGATCTCCTAGTTGGCTATCTGGTTCATAGAGCTGCCGATCTCGACTGGACCGATCCCATATCGTCCCGTTGTAGCTATCGAGGGTTTCCATTCGATAGGAGATCTGGCTCGGATCGGGGGCACGATCACCCAGGCTCACATAGAAGAGCGGTTCTTCGGATCGATTGATGAGACGCTGTCTCAAGTCGGCAAACCTCTGGAGGACGAAGTCGCTTCCGCCAGGGCCAAGTCCGAAGCCGCCACCCGAACGCCAGGGGACATTCCCGTACTCAGAGACCAGACCTGAGGCGACATTCGCCCCAGTGATCGCAGCGATCGCCACAAGGGCTGCCATTGCGACGGCAGCGCCGCCGGTCCTCACTGGTTTCGGCCGACCCTCCGAGTCACGGGCCCGTCCCACGTCCCGTTTTCGCTCCAGCCCGATCGACACCACTGCGAGAGCGATCATTCCAGCCGAGGCGATCATCCAACCCAATCCGGCCGGGTTCCGGTCAAAAATTGCGAATTGGAGATACAAGACGATTGAGGGGACCACCATGGCGGCTGCCGGGCCAGTGGTGGCGCCCCATGCGTAGAGGGCGCCCACAACCCAAGCGATCACGGCGAGGACAGCAATAACTCCCTGGGTGGGGGCAATCGGCGGAACCCCATGTCGAATTTGAGAGATTGCATTTTCCAGAGACTGAGATAGCGCCTGGGATGTGGCATCGGTGGGGACGACGCCGAATGTCAGGGTTTCACCGACGCTGATCCTCAAGAACAACACCAGCGCCGCCAATCCGAAGAGGGTGAATGCGAGACCTCGCCGGCCGATGGTCTGGCTGATCAACCACCAAACGATTCCACCGAGAAAAGCCGACGCGACGAGTATCAGATTCCAGTTGGGTATCTCCTGGCCGCTCAGCATCAGCCGCCCGAGACGACCCAACACGAGGGCGAAGGCGACGAGACCCGCTAGCTGGCCGAAACGGCGTCCCATGAGGACCTCATCGCGGTGAGCCAGGCTGTGGCCCATTTCTCAGAAGGAGCCACTTGAACGGTGGTGACTCCAAGACGGTGAAAGCCGACAAGGGTTTGCGATGTTGAACTGGTGGCCCCCATCAGGAGTGTCGTCCGGTATTCAGAGCTGAGTAGCTGTTGAACACCGAGGAGAGCTCGGTCGGCAACACCGGTTACCAGCACGAGAGCTCCGCCACCACCGGCCTGCTTGAGACGATTGGCTACAGCCCCGATGTCGATCGCCTGGTTCGGCTCGACGAGTGCCAGACGCTCCATCGCCGCCGCGTACCTGGTGGCATCGATTGGTTTGGCATCTCCCGCCCACAAGTCGGCATCGAACCCCGAGCGCACCAGATGGGTGACGACACTTGCCGCTCCTGAGACTGCCGTCTCAAAAGCTTCAGCGGATTCATATGCGGAGGGTCTCACGTCCAACAGGACCAGCGCCCGCGATTGCCAGGGCGTCTCCAATTGTCGGATCATCAACTCGTCAGTCTTGGCCGACGATGGCCAATGGACACGGCGCAGGTCGTCACCCCGATGGTATTCGCGGAGGGTGTAGAAGTCTTCACCTCCACGCTGGTTGTGCTCGGGCCGGGATGCGTGCATCGCCATGTCCTGACCTCTGACCAAGGGAAAACCACTCAGGTCTTCGACTGTTGGGTACACAACGATTCGGTCGATGACCGAGCCTGGCGCCTGCAGTTCAGCGAGGCCGAGGGGATCAGATGAGGTCGCGACGGATGGACCCACTCGATAGACCCCCCGTGGGCGACAGGTCACCCGGTAGGTTGCTGTTGCAGCTTCCCCGGGTCGGAGCGATGCCATCTCGAATGTGGCGAGACCGAGATGCTCGACTTCGTCCTGCACGACTAGATGTCGGAGGGTCCTCTTGCTGCGGTTCTCGAGGATAAGTGAGACCGTTGTCGTGTCTCCATTGTGGACGACTGCCGAGCCGAGACGTCTCCCCAAACCCATGCGAGGCGGATGAAGACGCACGTACAACGTGGCCAGAATGCCCGCAATCAGAAAGAACAAGCCGGTCAAGAGCAGTTCGGGGTCTCCAAAGATGTACCAGAGGACGCCCATGGCGAGTCCGGCGCCGAGAAGAGCCCAGCCCCGGATGGTCGGCATTAGGTGGCGATCCGAGAAGTTGTGCCGGGCACCCGAATGCGGTTGAGGATTTCCTCAATGAGTTCGGAGACTGTCTCACCGCGCATCTGGGCCTCGGGCCGTACGGTGAGACGATGTTCGAGCACCGGTCGAGCAAGAGCCTTGACGTCGTCCGGCATGACGTAGTCACGACCTTTGGAAGCAGCCCTGGCCCGGGACAGCCGTTGCAGGAAGAGTGCAGATCGGGGAGAGGCACCGAGCCGGATGTCAGGATGAAGACGGGTGCCTTCTACCAGATCGACGATGTAGTTCTTCACCGACTGTGAAACGGCAACTTCGCGAGCGATCGTCACCATTTCCTCGACCTCCTCGACCGTGGTTACTGCCTCGAGGTCGAGGAAAGTGGATCGGACCCCATGGGTATCGAGCATCTCAAGCTCCTTCTGACGGTCTGGGTAGCCGATCACCACCCGCATCATGAATCGATCCAGCTGAGCTTCCGGGAGTGGATATGTGCCTTCGTGCTCAAGAGGGTTCTGAGTGGCGATGACCATGAATGGCGGGCTCAGATGGCGGGTGATCCCGTCCGATGTCACCTGTCGCTCCTCCATGGCTTCGAGGAGAGCAGACTGTGTCTTGGGGCTAGCCCGATTGATCTCGTCCCCAACCACGATGTTGGCGAAGATCGGACCGGTCTTGAACTCGAATTCCCGACGATCGCGATCCCATACCGAGATCCCCGTCACGTCCGACGGGAGCAGGTCAGGTGTGAATTGGATCCTGTTGAAAGCCCCTTCGATCGATCGGGCCAGAGACTTGGCCAACTGGGTCTTGCCCACGCCCGGGACATCCTCGACGAGCACGTGACCTTCCGAAACTAGGGCGAGGAGGATCAACTCGACAACGTCTCGTTTTCCCTGGATGACGGTCTCGACGTTGGAGGCAATACGATCGAAATGGCGTCCAAATACATCTATTCCCGTTGTTGCCACGTCTGGCAAGCATGTACCTCCGGCTCGCGAAACAAGACTTTAACGGCGGCTGGAGATTGGGGGGCTGGTAGTAGAGTCAGGGCCAGGGGTAAGGCATTGGGAGTTGATTTGAAGGGCAAGTTTAGACTGGGGTTTCGTCTGGGAGCACTTCTTCGTCACCCGTTCTTGCTACTCGAGGCGATCAGGACCGGGATCGAGATGCGACGTCACGGAGCCCCGTTACCCTCGAGTGCCTATCTGAACTGGCGTCTTCAGACAGCCTACGGCTCGGCCAATACCGCTCCGCCAACCACCGATCTGGTTCACTATCTCCGGTGGAGGCAACAAATGCGGAGGATCAGGGCTTGGGAGCGTTCGGCGTGACATCCAGCCTGAGCAGCCGTCTGGAGGATATTCCTGGCGTCGCGTCGGTGGCCGTGGATCTGACCGAAACCGGTGGGGGAATAAACGTCCGCCTGGAGCCGGGTGCCAACGAGACAGCAGTCATGGAGAGACTGCGATCCGTGCTTGTGGCGTATGGGGTGCGACCGCCCAGTCCCCCGAAGCCGAGTGTCGAGACCCAAAGCGAGACCAACCGCAAGACTCGAGGGGTTGAAGTCGCGATTACTCCCATTGCCACCGGAGCACGTGTCGAAGTCTCTACTTCGAATGTGAGATCTTTTCGGGTGGTCACTGCAACACCCGCGGCCATAGCCCAAGGTGTGGCCGACGCTTGGTGCCAGGTGGTGGGTCAAATCCCTGTTGAGATAACAGACGCGAAGGTGGACGATCAGGGGGTCCTTCACATCGAGGCTGTCGATGGCGAAAGACGGTCCGTTGCCTCCGCCAACGTGGCTCTGGGCTGGGAACGCGCCCTCATCGAGGTCATCGGTGATGCCCTGGAGGCTCTCCGGGGCGATCAGTTCCATCCACCGCTCGTCGTCAACGCCTGAGGAGTCAGTCTTCCCGGTCTCACCGCTTGCCCAATCCCGAACCGACGAAGCGCTATTACGCTTTCAGTCAGTTAGGTCACTGAGGCCAAAATGACCAGAGCACTAGTTCTAAATGCCAGTTATGAGCCACTCTCCGTGGTGAGTGAACGGAGGGCGTTGA
>JBAVIK010000305.1:0-3474 GCA_049686815.1 Acidimicrobiia bacterium
GGATTTGCAAAGCCAACATCAGCTACGGAGGCCCCGTGAAGATTGGAAACGAATACGACTCCCCGATGTACCACGAGGCCGTCGGGCAGTTCGACCGGGTCGCCAAGCTCATGGGGCTCGACGCGAACGTATCGGATCGGCTCCGCAGTCCCCAGAAGGCGACAGTCGTCTCCTTCCCCTTCCGACACGACAACTACAACGAGGTCGAGACGATCTTTGGCTATCGGGTGCAACATCTCACAACGATGGGCCCGACCAAGGGTGGCATTCGGTTCGCTCCAGATGTCGACCTCGGGGAAGTGTCGGCGCTCGCAATGTGGATGACATGGAAGTGCTCGATCGTCGGGCTGCCATTTGGCGGGGCGAAAGGCGGGGTGCGTATCAACCCAATGGAGCTGTCAAGGGCTGAGCTGCAACGGGTCACCCGCAGGTTCACGATGGAGATCATCAATGTGATCGGGCCCGAGACTGACATTCCGGCGCCCGACCTTGGAACAAACGAGCAGGTCATGGCGTGGTTGATGGACACCTACTCACAACATGTCGGTCACGCCGTACCTTCGGTGGTGACGGGCAAGCCCCCTGCGCTGGGTGGGAGTATCGCTCGTAGAGAAGCGACAGGTCGCGGATTGATGTTCTTGCTGCCTCAGGCCTCATCTGTAGTGGATATCAACCCCGTTGGTGCGAGCATCGCCATCCACGGATTTGGAAATGTCGGACGATACGCAGCCATTGCCGGCGATGAAATGAAGGCGAGAATTGTGGCCGTCTCCGATATCTCCGGGGCGGTCTACAACGAAGACGGTCTCAACGTGGCCGCGGTAGGCAAGTGGGTCGATGAAAACCGCTTCCTCGAGGGCTACCCGGATGCAGACTTCATCGACGGTGAAGCCGTCTTCGGTCTCGACGTGGATGTGCTGGTGCCGGCGGCGGTCCAAGGTGTTCTCCACAAAGGGAACGCCTTGGATGTGAGAGCCAAATTGGTCATCGAGGGTGCCAACAACCCCACCACCCTCGAAGCAGACGACATCCTCAGAGCCAACGGTGTGTTCATCGTCCCGGACATCCTGGCAAACGCAGGCGGCGTCACCGTGTCCTACTTCGAGTGGGTACAGGACGTGCAGAAGTACTTCTGGACTGAGAACGAGGTCGTTGCTCGTCTCCGCGAGATCATGACCCGTGCGTTTGACGACGTAGCCAGCATTGCCCGGGCTGAGAACGTCGACATGAGAAATGCGGCGCTGATCAAGGGGATTCGTCGTGTTGCTGACGCCAAACTGGTGAGAGGTGTCTTCCCCTAACCGGCAACCGTCACATCGTCCGCCTCATCCTGCCAGGCGGGGCATATTTTCTGGAATGAACACCAATCACAAAGACGACCGGTCCGAGTGGGAAAACGGTCGGTGGAGAGGGCCCGGTTGATTGCTGCCCACAACGCACGTAGCTGACCATCCATGGCGTCCAGCTGATTGTCGTCTATTGGGAGTCGGTAGAGGGTCGGGCCATTTAGATAGAGCAGTCGGAGCTCCTTGGGTGTCTCTCCTGACCGGTTTCTTATTAGCAGCGCATAGATCTTCAATGCGAAGAATGCGGAAAGCGCATAACGCTCGGGTGGGGCTTTGCCGGTTTTGTAGTCGGTGATCACCAGACGACCGTCCACATCGCGGTCGATCCGATCGAGGATCCCGCGAATCACGATCCCATCGAGATCCTCCAGCATGTCCAATTCGCGGTCGGCCGGGTCGAAGCTCTTCGGATCTTCGATCGTGAAATAGTTGGACAGCAGCTTCAACGATTCGACACCCCAGGCTCGTTCCGCTTCGACATCATCGAACAGACCCTCGAACTCCTCTTCGTTGCGGACCTCGGTCCACGCCTGACGAAACAGATCGAACAATCTGTCGGGTGTGCGTTCCACGGCAACGTCGTCGAACAGTCGCTGCAGTGCCAGATGTGCTGTGGTGCCCCGGGCCTGATATACCGATGTGGGCTCAGGGAGACGATCGATGGCCCTGAATTTGAAGAGTTGGGGGCATGTCTTGAAATCGCCCGCCCTGCTTGGGGACAGTGTTTCCAGGGCTCGGGTCTGCACGGTTGGCGTCCCTGTGGGCGTTTCTACGGGTGAGTTTTCGAGTTTGACCGTCACATCTTCGATCATAGGAACACCCTCCGACAGAATTGGGGAGACCATTCCTTTTCGGACCGGGCGTGTGAGATTCAGTGCTCAACCGTCTTCGGCTCGCTCATCGGGTCGGGCAGGCCGGGTGTGGGGACGCCCCTGTCTCTGGTCTTGTCGAGTTTTCTCGCTGTCGGGAAGAACACAATCGCCACGAGAGCAACAGCCGTACCGGCGACCAGGAGGGTTCGTTGCACGCCGTACGCAGCCGCAAGCCACGGAGCAATCAGCAACGGGACCAGGTGGAGAACTTCTGAATAGACGTGATTCACACCCATGATGCGTCCGATCATCTGTGGGGGGGAATTGAGTTGCACCATCGTGCGATGAAGTGGAGCCATCATCCCGATGATCACCCCCCACGCGGCTCCTGCAACGACGACGATCGTAAGCACATCGGTCCCTACATATGCGAGCACGCCAAACGCGTTCATGCCAACAAGGAACGTCAAGAAAGTCGCTGTCCGGAATCGACTGGGGATCCGCGCCACGACGACGGTTCCCACGACCAAGCCGAGCCCGAAGATCGAATTGACCCAACCAAGCGTTTCTACCTCGACGCCGAGAACGTCTCGGTAGAAGAGAGGCTCGAGGGCACTGAACGTCCCGAACAGCACCCAAACCGCTGACCCCAGCCATATGTAGAAGCGAAGTCTCTTGTTTCGATAGGAGTAGATGAAGCCATCGCGCAGCTCCAGCCACCCGCGCTGACGTTCTGTCTCGGTTTTCGCGATCTTTCGCAGCTTCACCGGGATGATTAATAGGGCGGCCACCGCCGAGGTCACCGCGTCGAGGACGAAGATCGCATCGACTCCGATGCTCCCGGCGAGGATTGCTCCGGCCGCCGGGCCGACCACGAAGGCGGTCCATGATGCACCTTCGATCAAGCCGTTGATTCGAGCAAGCTGGTCGTCGTCCTCTGAGAGGAACGGCGCAAAGGACGAGATCGCGGTAAAAACTGGCATCCCAACAAGTCCGAGCAGAAATGTGGTCAAGACCAGCGTTGGAATGCTGTTGGCCAGGATCATCGACAGAGCGGCCGGGATGAAAAGAAACTCCCCGACAATCACGACACGTCGCGGATCGAAACGATCGACCAACACTCCGGCCACCGAAGCACCGATCAGAGAAGCAACCCCGAGTGAGGCCATGACGGCAGCCAGTTCACCAGGAGTAGCTTCAAGGGTGAACGCCGCCTTGCCCCAAATACCTACGAAAAAGGCAGCCTCGCCACCAACCCGAGAGACAAATCGGGCCAGCACGACCTTACGGACACTGGCATTCACCCACATCAGCGC
>JBAVIK010000306.1:0-6128 GCA_049686815.1 Acidimicrobiia bacterium
CTCTTCGACGGCGTTATCGTCACCAATCCGGCAGTCATCTTGATCGGGATCGGGCTGATCATCGTCGGTCTCGGTTTCAAGGTCTCTGCCGCCCCATTTCACACCTGGGCCCCCGATGTGTATCAGGGAGCCCCAGCAGGTGTTACGGGATACATGGCTGCCATGGCCAAGATCGCTGGGTTCGCTGCGATTGCCCGCATCCTGCTGACCGGGTTGATCGATTTTGATGAGAACTGGCTGCCGGTCCTGGCGGTGGTCGCCACTGTCTCAATGGTTGTGGGCGCGGTGGTGGCATTGGTTCAATCGGACGTTCGCCGGCTTCTCGCCTACTCCGGTGTCGCGCATGCGGGATTCATCATGACTGGCATCATTGGCGGTGCTACTCAGGGAATGCTCTTCTATGTGACCGTCTATGCGATTCAATTAGTGGGTGCCTTTGCGATTGTGGCGGTGGTCAGCGGCTCAGACAGTTCGACATCACACATCGATGCGTATCGCGGGTTGTCCAAGCGAAGCCCCGCACTGGCGACCGGGTTCGCGGTGCTCCTGCTCGGGATGGCCGGCCTACCGCTGACTTCTGGCTTCGTGGCGAAGTTCGGTGTCTTCACCGAAGCATGGGCTGGTGGCTACGAATGGCTCGTGATCGTCGCTCTCCTGATGTCGGTGGTCACGTTCGGCTTCTATCTGCGAGTCATTGTCGTGATGTTCATGGACGATCCCGCGGGAGAGCCTGTCTTTGTGGCTCGCCCGCTTCGCTGGGCGATCGGTTTGGCTGTGGCCGGGACGATCCTGATCGGTGTTCTTCCTGAGCCGCTTCTCAACATGGCGGCCAATGCCTTCTCGTTGTAGAGGTCCTCTGCTCGCGCTTTTCACGGTCTCGATCTTGGTGCTCGGAGCATCGCCGGTGATGGCGGCGGAGCTCGCGAACTCTGAGTTCGTCATCGTGCAAACGGACGATGTTGTCGAAGGCGATCTGTACGCGGGTGCGATAAAAGTGCTGGTCGAGGGTCAGATTGATGGCGATCTGGTGGCGTCGGCCGCTGAAGAGATCGTGATCGATGGCGTCGTCACAGGTTCGGTGTTTGCAGCTGCCCCAAGGGTGACGATCAACGGCGAGATTGGGGGGTCGTTGCGAGCCACCGCAAACGACCTTCGAGTCGACGGGACAGTCGGTCGCGATCTGGTCTCTGCGTCTGTCGATGCGAGACTTGGCCCATCCTCATCTGTGGTCGGCGATGTCATTCTGTGGACGTTTCGATCGGAGTCCCTCGGCCGCATCGGAGGCGACCTCAGCGGTTCTCAGAGGATCCTCATGCTGGGCGGCGAGATCGAAGGCGACATCGATGTTTCTTCGAGGAGGGTCACTGTCGTCCAGTCACTTCAAGTCGGTGGTGACTTCGACTACCGATCAGACCGGATGGCTGAGGGCTTGGACAAGGCCACTGTCGAGGGGGTCGTCGTTCACAAGACCCCGCTCCCACCCAACATCAGGGTGCGGGCTTTGGGGTTCTTCGGTCGCTTCCTCGTGATTCTGTTCCTGACTATCGCCGCCTTGGGGAGCGCCTGGGCTTGGCCGGCTCGAGCCGCGGCCGCCACATCAGCGGTCAAGGCGTCTCCGCTCAGGGCCTGGGGGCGCGGTGCCATGGTGACGTTTTCACCACTCTTCCTCGCGTTGATCGCATGGATGGTGGTGGGTCTGGCGCCCCCCGCTGCGAGCTTTCCGATGCTGGCGATCCTGGCACCCCTCGTGATCGCCGCCTTCGGAGCGATTCTGGTGTCTTCTCTCTTCTCGGGGATGCCCGCGGTCGCATGGCTGGGATCGAAGCTCTCAAAGAGGCTGGACCTCTATGGGGCGATCGTCCTGGGGTCGGCAATCGCAGGAGCCATCTGGCTGGTGCCACTGGTCGGTTGGCTGGTGCCATTGATCATCCTGCCCCTGGGCATGGGTGGATGGATGGGGGCCTGGCGCGACTCGACCGCCCACGATCGGGCGGTCGAAAGGACTCAGATCGAATCCTAGGCTTGGCTCGGATACCCTTCGAGCTGTTGCTGTTCCTCGGCAAACACATCAAAGAGGTAGTCGACACTCACGTGGCCACACTTCTGGCAGACGTTCCTCTGCATCCCGGCCAACGCCGAGCTTCGCTTCTTTCGATGCTTGCACTCGATGCGCTCGTGACGCCCGCGTTTGTTGGTGTTCATCATTTCATCACTCCGCCGTGAAAATTCCCTATGGCTAGGCATCGACCAAAAGCCTGCCCCGGCTTGGGGACTAATCCAAGTGGTCCTACATGGACTAGTCACTAGGTCAGGCGACCCGTGTTGCCAAGAAATCGGCAAACCTCAGGTAGTAGCGCTCATATATGATCGGAATCCGCTCATCTTTGTTCGGATTTGTCGATGACGCAGAAGCGATTGCCTTCAGGGTCGCTCAGAATGACGTAGTCGGCGTCGTCAGGTCGTTTGTCCCACGGCACCTCGGTGGCACCCAGGCCGATCAAACGTTTCACCTCGGCAGCCTGATCATCTGAGTAGAGATCAAGGTGGATGCGCGGTGGAACCTGAGCATTTGAGCCCGCCATGTCGAGCGAGACATTTGGACCTACTCCGTCCCTGGGACGGAGCAAGACAAAATCATCACTTTCGCCCGGCCGACGCATATACCCGAGAGCTGCCTCCCAGAAGTCGGCCTGACGGCCTATGTCGTCTACTCGTATCACGATCGAACCAACTCGAATCATGAGTTGAGGTTAGGAGCAAGCTTCCCGCTGTAGGGATCCTCCGCCCGGATCCTCCCCGAGCACCACCGTGGCCGTAGGCTCTCAGTAGATGGACCAGTTGCGGCCATCTTCTAGATGGCGTCCGATCATCGTGGCATGGCTGTTGGTTGTTGGTGTCGACCTTTTCTTCAATGCCGGGGTGTTCACCCGCCTGTTTGACCAGAGCCGCGAGCCGGGCTTGCTTTCCGACGCGGTCCTTTTCAGGCGAATCCCAGTTACCTACCTCGCCTTGGCAGTCGGGGTGGCGGCTCTGGCGTGGCTCTTCGACAGGCTCGACGTCAAGGGGAGTCCCCGTGGCACGATTTACGGTGGTCTTGCCGGTGTTGCGGTTGTGCTGCTGGGGGTCATCAACTTGTGGGCGGCAATTGAGATGACGGGCTTGTTTGTCGCTTCGGCCGCGCTCGTCCAAATCGTCGAACTTGGTGCGGCCGGCTCGTTTTTCGGCTCCTACCGCGTGACTGCGACACCGAAACGTCGGGTCCGTATCACCATGGCAATCTCGTTGGTCCTGGGGATTCTCGGTGTCGTCATCCAGAACCTATTGGATCGCTGAGCACCTCTCATGGGACGCGAACCATGTCCCCTGTGCCCGGGGTTCAAGGTTCAGGGTGAACCGTGGGGAATCGTATGGTGACCCGGCATACGCGAACGACGGTTACGACACCGTCTCGAGAAAGGCACGACATGGAATCCAGGAGACCGGAATCGGTCACCGAGACCCTGGTGACGCTGCTCGCTGAGGGCGACATCGATGGAATCGTGTCCCTCTATGAAGATGCGGCCGTTTTTGCCGACTTCGATGGTGTGGCGGTTGGACCGTCACAGATCCGGGCGGCGCACCGCAAATTCCTCGGCCTTGGGCTCACCCTGCAACTGAACCGGGTGTTGACGTTCGAGGCTGACGACATCGCCTTGGTCCATTGGGCGTGGACGGTCGTTGGACGTGACGGTTCCTCAAACGAGGGAATCAGCGCCGAAGTCCTGCGACGTCAGGCCGATGGGAGTTGGAAATTCATCATCGACAACTCGGACGGCGCAGCACTGGTTGGGCTCCTCTGACCAGACTCCACGATATGTCGGCGTATACGCTGATGCCATGGCTACTCAGACCGATTTCCAGCGACTGAAAGACGCCGATGAGGTGTTTATCGAAACGCGATCCGCTGAAAGCACCTACCGGACCGTGATCTGGGTGGCTGCCGACCGCGACACGCTTTACGTCCGCTCGTACCGGGGCGATTCCGGCCGCTGGTATCAACGAGCCTTGGCTGACTCTGACGTTGCGCTGACTCTCGACGACATACGAGTCGAGTTCACGGCCGTCCCCGCGGTAGACGACGTATCGATCGAGAGAGCATCGGAAGGCTTCGTTCGCAAATACCCGGCTGGTCCGTCGCTCGATGGGATGGTCGCCCCTGGCGTCCTTCACACCACTATGCGGCTCGAACCGGTTTAGGGATTTGGCCGGTCGAGCGGCCTATTCAGCAGGTGGTAACCATTCCGTAACGCAGTTTGGGAAAGATGGAGAATCGGATGCCCATCGGGAGAAGAGAGGTCAAGCCCGTGAAGCCAAACCTATGGATTGCCTGGCTAGTGGCTTTGTCGATACCCGCGATGATCGTGGTTGCCGCCATAGTCCAGGCGGCCGAGTCGGGTGGCTCGAACTTCTGGTTGTCCGCTCCTGTCCTATTGACTGGGTGGATGGGCGCCCTGCTGATTGTGAGGCTCCCCTCGAACCGAATTGGCTGGCTACTAGCCCTTGGTGGGATGGCCGGTGGTCTCTCGGGTTTGGCTGCTGCCACGATCCCTTCAACTGAGATCCCATCGGTTGCCCTTCCCGAGTTGTCGCCGTTCCAGGTGGTTTTTGGTGCGGGAATGGGTGCTGTTGGCTGGTACACACTGCTGTTCGTGTGGCTGATCGGTGTGCCACTTCTGTTCCCGACCGGGACACCACCATCTCGGCGCTGGCGATGGGTCGGATGGCTAGGCGGCCTGTCGATCGCAGCAGTCATCCTTCTTTCCCTCTTCGCCCAGGAGCAATGTGACACATGGGCGCTCATCGATGCGTCCGCTGAAAGCGGATTCCGTGGGATGCAAGCCTGTTTTGACAACCCGTTGGGCATTGCGGGTCTGCCAGACGGAGAGAGCGGGATAGTTGGGGCCGCCGGAACCGCTGCTTTCCTCGCAGCCCTGGTGGGAGCACTCATCTCGCTTGTCGTCAGGATTCGCCGCGCCGGACCTGTCGAGCGTCACCAAATCAAATGGGTCTTGTTCAGTTTCAGCCTCATCGTGATTGCTCTCGCGGCAACTTCCGTTGTCGAGGGCATCTGGGGTGAGGATGCCCTATCTGGCTACGACTGGACCAGCATTGTCGTGTTCTCCCTCTTCCCGATATCTATCGCCACGTCCATCCTGCGTTACCGCCTCTACGAGATCGATCGGATCATCTCCCGGACGGTTACCTATTTCTTGGTCGTGGGCATGTTGGCCAGCCTGTTCGTCGTGGTCGTCAGTGGCGCCCTGCTCGTCGTGCCTGCCCAGAATTCGCTAGCGGTCGCGGCGTCAACGCTTGTGGTGGCTGCACTGTTCAACCCATTGCGGCGGCGGATTCAACGTCGGGTAGACCGTCGGTTCAATCGCTCGCGCTACAACGCCCAGAACGTTGTCGACGCGTTTGCCGGTTCCCTGCAAGATCGAGTCACCTCCGAGAATGTGGTCGATGGTTGGGTGACAGTGGTGTCGTCAACGATGGAGCCCTCGGCGCTTGGCGTTTGGATGAGAGATCAAGCCACACGTCGCTGACTTCTGTTGCTTGTCGATAACCCGAAACGAGACGCTACCTAGTCGCGCTCCCATCGAAGCAAACCGCCACTCGACCCAGGGATGTTCGATTCGGGGTCGGCGGTCCATTCGCCTACGACTAGATCGTTTGATTCGAGCTCGATGTCGAGGGTCCCGAAGCGGTCGGTCCCTTCGGCCCAAGTACCGGTGTAGTGCGAGTTAGACGCCTCCGTCAGTGAGATGGTTCCCGGATCTGAGCCGAACGTTGCCGAATAGGTGCCTTCGAGGTTGTTGATGATGATTTCCCCCCAGTCGACTCCTCCATCCCACCTACCGTCGATGCCCACAGAATCGTCTCCACTCGCGCAAGCCACGCCGAAGATCACCAGCAGCAACAGAGCCAGAAAGCGTCTCACCATCACGTCACGACCTCCACCTTGCCCACACTGCTTCCATAACGAATTCCCAGGCCCGAGACATTAGTTGCCGAGAACTGGACGACGCGTCGAAATCCCCACAGGCGAGTCGCCGTGGAGAAACCCGGAGCAAATGATCAAACGGATGTCA
>JBAVIK010000307.1:0-6341 GCA_049686815.1 Acidimicrobiia bacterium
GGAAGGTCTTCGATTCTGAGCGATTCACCGATCTCGACCTCGGTGACGTCGAGGTCGATTGAGGACGGAATCTCAGTCGGCAGAACCTCAATGACGACGTGAGTCCTTCTTGGGCTGAAGACTCCACCTTCGCGCGCTCCGGCAGGTGTGCCGACAAAAGAGATCGCGACTTCGGCTGTGACCGTTTGGGTGAGGTCGACCGTGACAAAGTCGACGTGCCGATACTCGCTGCGGAAGGGATGTCGGTCAATCACCCGGGCCATTGTGGTGAGACTCGCACCACCGTCGATCTCCAGATTGATGATCGCGTTTGTCCCGGCTTCGGTATGAAGCGCAACGTGGAGGTCATGTGCATCGATCGCAACCGGAACCGGATCTATATCAGATCCGTAAACCACCGCCGGCACCTGGCCTTCGCGGCGGATCCGACGTGATTCACGTGATCCGGACGCACGGCCAGCCTGGGCGCGCAAGCTGACTTCAGACATCGAAAGAGCTCCTTGGAGAAATGAAGGGGTGGACCCCAATTATGCCCGCTGTGACCCTTCTTTGCCAGACGAGACCTTCGATATCCACGACGTAGACACCGAAATCAACCTCTCGCCCATGCTCTCCGCTGTCCATCCTCCTCCTCCTTTGGTGCCGTGAGTCGCCCCTTCGAGAATCTCAACATCGGCAGTGGGCAGTGGTCGGATCAAGACGTCGAACAGCTCCATCCTGGAGAGAGCGTCCCTGGTGCCCTGGAAGAACAACATGGGGATATCGATCTCGGCGAATTGCTCGACACGCAACTTGTCCGGTCTTCCTGCCGGATGAAGTGGGTACGCGTACAGAATCAAGCCGCTTGCCTCCATGCCCTGTGCGACCAGGTAGGTGCCGATGCGTCCACCCATCGACCGGCCAGCCAGGAACATCTCCTCGGTCCTTTGGCTGAGATACTCAGCGGCCGCAGCGTGGACTTCGATCAGTCTCTCGGCTCTGTCCGGGCTCTTCGAACCTCTTTCCGTGTAGGCATAATTGAACGTCATGACGGTGTAGCCGTTCTCCGCCAGCCCATCCCGCAGTAACACCATGAAGGGGTGACTCTGGTTGGTTCCTGCACCATGAGCGAGCAGGATCCCCACCGGGCCATCGCCGACGACGTTGGCCGTGACCTCGCCGCCTGACCATGCAACCCTCGCTGTTCTGACCATGCCTCAAATGTAGGGGATCCGGTTAGCGTCCGGTCGATGGACCTGAACATCCATGCCACTCCCGATGACGTCGCTGACGCCGCTGCCTTGCGAATTCTGGAACTGATTTCACGTTCCAAAGGGCAGTTCTCACTGGGCCTGGCTGGTGGCAGCACGCCAGCAGCTACCTATTCGAGGCTCAGAGAAACCGACATCGACTGGTCCGGTGTGAACGCATGGTTGGCAGACGAGCGGTGGGTTCCACCAGACGACGACCGCTGCAACGGCCGGATGGCTGCAGAGACGTTGACCGACCACATTGATGCGACCCTCCATCGGCCAAAATGGAGTGAGGACGCGAGACCCGAAGACGTGGCAGCCGAGTACGAAACGACGATTCGGTCGATTTCTCCGCGTGGACACCCCGATCTCGTGCTTCTGGGCATGGGGGACGATGGCCATACCGCGTCGCTCTTCCCCGGAACCGAAGCACTCGAGGAGGACAAGCGTTGGGTGGTGGCCAACTACGTGCCCCAGATCGACGAGGTCCGGATCACCGCAACCTATCCACTCCTGTGGGCATCCGGCCAGGTGATCTTTCTCGTGACCGGGCCGGGGAAGGCAACAGCCCTCAAAGACACCTTTTCAGGAGACACACCGGCCGGTCATGTGGGCCGGGGTGAAGGGAAAGTCGAATGGCACGTAGACACAGCGGCCGCATCCTTGCTGTCCTAATTGCAGCTCTGCTGTCGGTTGTGGCCTGTTCACCTGGCGAAGGCTCGACGCCCACGACCACGAACCTCTCGGAAAGCAGTCAAACAACGACCGCCAGCACGACCACGAGCACGGCCACGAGCACGACAGTGCCACCAGTGGCAAACCCGCCGCCTTCAACCACCAGCACCCTTCCACAACCTCCGACCACTTCGGGTGAGCTTCCCACCTTGGATGCCGAGATCCGGGTGCCAGAGGGTGAAGGGCCTTTTCCCGCAGTCGTGTTGGTTCACGGAGGTGGTTGGGTGAGCGGCGAGCCCTCGATGATGAACAACCTCGCCAGATTCCTCACGGCGGCAGGATTCCTCACGATCAATGCTCCCTACCAACTCTCGTTGGAATTGCCCGGGTTCCCCCAAGCGGTGCACGACATTGCATGCGCGGTCAACTTCGGACGTGCCCATCCCGATTCTGACGGGACCGTCGCGGTGATCGGTCACTCCGCGGGTGCACACATCTCGGCGTTGGTCGCACTGACTGGTGACAACTACGTGGATGATTGCCAGGTGGCCGGTGACGGACTGCCAGATCGATTCGTGGGATTGGCGGGTCCCTATGACGTCGATCGTCTTGGACTTCTGATGCTGCCCTTCTTTGGTGGCGGACCGACCAGCCTCCCGGATGCTTGGTTGGCCGGAAACCCGCAGCGGCTCACCTCTGAGAACCCTGATCTGTCGTCGCTGATCATGTACGGCGATTCCGACGGGATCGTCCAGGATGGATTTGCGATCAACTTCTTTCGAGCCCTCGAAGAATCAGGGTCCGACACCCTGCTCGAAGTCGTCGAGGGTGCGAGACATCAGGATATGCGAGACCCGGATTGGGTTGGCGACCTGATCGTCACCTGGCTGCAGAGATAGTGCGCTCGACGTCTCGCAGCTAGATCGCTGTGATGTCGCGAGATGCTGATCGGGGCCCGAACTTTGGCTCATGACCAAGTGTGTGGAGCAACCTGGCCACCCGCCCCCGGTGGGGGCGAAACGGCTCGAGCAGTTCCAGCATCTCCTCGTCGGAGCCCCGGTCGCGTCCGGTCAGGTGATGTACGACGATGTGTTTCTCGTGGTAGTCGCCAACAGACACCTGATCCGGGTCGCCATGGGAGACGGCGAGTGTCTCCGCGACCGACCACTCCCCTATTCCCGGGATCCTGCCCAAGCGTTCAGCGGCCGGTGATGGGGCCAACCCACTCAGACCGTCAATAGCGTCGGCAGAGACAGCGATCCGACGTAGAAGATCGGCCCGTCGTTTCTCCAGATGCAGCTCGTGATATATCCAATAGGGAGCGTCAGCCATTCGCTCAGGGTGGGGAGGCAGTCTCAGATCGACGTTAGGGCCCGGAGCGGGATCGGAGAATCGCTGGTACAAACCCCGGATCGCCAACGATGCCTCCTTGCCCGTGACCTTCTGACCGCATATTGCGATGACCAGCGAATCGAAGACGCGGTCCGTACGACCGAATCTGAGACCCAGGTTGCGTCGATGTAGCTCGGCCACGAGAGGGTGGCTGGGCTTGAACTCACTTGGGTCGTCGTCGAGCCCTGAAACCGCGGAGAGACGTTCCAGCAACCAGGGAGCGCCGTCTCCCCATGCCTCGCCAATCACCTCATCACGTGTCCGGCGCACACGAAGCGATCCCGGTCCGATGGGTGTTCGAGCTGAAAGCCACCAACCATCATCGGAGAATCTGCCGTGAAGCGGTCGTAGGGTGCCGCGCAGATCCAGTGGTCCGACGATTGGCATGGATTTTGTCTCCACTCTCTCATCTTGGTCGAAGCCGGCGAAAGGGGACGAGCATCGAGCCGTGTCCTGGGAACCCGGCATACTTGGGGGCGGCCAACCGTTGTAGGGAATCCACCGACCAAGGAGACCGATGGCACGTGTGATCATTGTTGGAGATGGCCCGGGTGGGCTCTCCGCCGCCCTGTTTCTGGCCAAGAACGGGCATGACGCCACTGTCTATGGAACCGACAACACGGCGATGAACTATGCCTATTTGTACAACTACTTGGGTATCCCTCAAATAGCCGGAACCGATTTTCAGACCATCGCCAAGAGACAGGTGAGGGCCGCGGGAGCGACCCTCCTCGAAGAAGAGGTGATCTCGGTGATCATCAATGGCATCTTCACCGTCGAATCCCCCACAGGCCAGCACCAGGCTGAGTATCTGGTTCTCACCGAGGGCAAGAATCCGGAGCTAGCCAGATCGCTCGGAGTCGAGACCGACGAGGGCGGGGCCGTAGTCGTAGATCGGGACAATCGATCCTCGGTCGAGCGGGTCTACGTCGTGGGCAGGTCGGTGAGGCCAAATCGCAGCCAGGCAATCATTTCCGCCGGTGCGGGAGCCGTTGCCGCGCTGGACATCCTCGCCCGCGAGGAAGGCAAAGACGTCCAGGACTGGGATACCCCGCCGAAAGAGTGAGTGGCTGACCGCCTCATAGACGCCCGGATCGTCCAAGGAGAACTTGTAACTAGGGATCCAACAATTCAGCGGGGTCGCCGTTGCTTCTCGGAGGCGGATCCCGTGCATACTGCAGGTGTGCTACTCAGACCGGAGCGTGCTGGCGACGAGCAGCCGATCGGGAGAATCCATGGCGAGGCATTCCGAAGCCCAGCGACTCCGGACGACGTCCCGACCGAGGTCGCGTTGGTTGAGCAGCTCCGCGCTTCGGACGCCTGGATTCCGGCCCTCTCGCTGGTTGCCGTCATCGATGGCCAAGTTGTGGGACATGTCGTATGCACACGGGCGAACGTTGATACGCACGCGGCGCTGGCCCTTGGCCCGATCGCGGTGGAAGTGGCGAGACAGAATTCCGGAATCGGGAAGACGCTGATAGAGGCGGTTGTGGCGCAAGCCGACGCTCTGGGCGAATCCTTGATCTGTCTGGTTGGCTCAACTGACTACTACAACCGGCTCGGGTTCGTTCCTTCAACAGAGCTGGGAATCGAGCCACCTGATGCAACGTGGGGCGACCACTTTCAGGCGCGACCTCTGACCGCGTACGACTCGGCGATCAAGGGGCGTTTCCGATATGCCCGGCCATTTGGCCTCGTCTGAACAGCACATTTCACGAAGACCTCGCGACTTAGGGGCGGCTCGGGGGATTTTTAGTACCGGCCGCCCACGATGAGCGGTTCCGTGGCACGAGAACGCGGGCCCTAACGGTGCCATCGATACCAAGTTCAGACCGGACGGGTCTCCCCGTCGACAACCAACTCATCGACCACACCGACGATCAGAGCGCGGATCGCGCCCCATTGGAGACCCAGGATCTGACGGGCAGAGCTTCCCTCGTCGAGGATCAGGACCTTTTCGCCGACCCCGGCGTCGACGACGTCGACCGCGATGGTGTATCCGCCGGGTCGACCTTCGGCGTCGTCGATGTCGCACACCAACAGCCGATGACTGTCGAGAAGTGGGATGCTCACCGTTGAGACGACCGTCCCGACGACCCTTCCCACCTTCATTCCTCCTCCTCCAAGTGGAGATCATCCACGATCCCGACCACGGCGTGATCAACGGGAACGAAACGCTCCGGAAGGGCCTCGGCGGCCTCCCGGGAGCTCACGAAGTAGATCAATTCATTCGGTCCCGCCATGTCAACGGCGTCCGCCGCGACGATCGTCCCGCCCAGGGGTTGACGGTGCTTGTCCAGCGGTTGAATGACAAGGAATCTGATCCCGGCGAGACCCTCGGCCTTTTCGGTAGCGACCACACTTCCGAGAACCCGACCAAGTTGCATCAGCGGCCCTGGTCGATCCGCTCGAGAAACCGGAGCTGGGCCCCGAGGTTTTCTGCCATCTCGTCGTGCAGTTGGGCGATCGTGTCGGCGCGAACCAGCGCACCGTGAGGTGTGACGCGGGCGACTGCGGCCTCAACGGCAGCCTCGACCTCTGCCAGGGAGCCGGAGAACAGCACGTAGCCCTTCCCACCCAAACCGTCGGCGAGGGACACTGAAGACACCATGACGTCGGCAGTCTTGGCCCCGGCATCAGCAGCATCGATCGCGGCGGCCACCGATAGCGACTCGACAATCCCCAATGACTCGCCACGGAGCGGAGCCCGAGTCCGGTTACCCGCAATCGCCTCGGTTACGTCGGGGTGGACGTCAGCGAGAAATACAGAGTCGACGATGTGCTCGCGCCCGGTCTCACGACCGACCTCCAGCGCGACTTCGACGCTCGCGGTGTCCCCTCTGACCAACACCAAATAGCGGCCTGGGTGAACCGTCCCTGCGTAGATCGCTGCGACCGGTGACGATTTGATCATCGCGTCACCGGCCACGATGCCGGCGCTGATCGAATCGAATTCGACAAGAGCGATGGCGGGATCAGACAATGCGAAGGGCTCCAACGACGCTCACCCGACGCGCCCTGGAGAAGTGTCGGGGCCTGGAG
>JBAVIK010000308.1:0-2389 GCA_049686815.1 Acidimicrobiia bacterium
ATTCCTCACTGACGTCGGCAGCGAGGTCCACGTTTTTGAGATGCTCGACCAGATCGTGCCCGGGACTGACGCGGAGACTGCCAAAGCACTGCAGCGTCAACTGCAGAAAAGGGGAGCAAAGTTTCACATCGGGGTAGGGGTCGGGGCGCCACGCCATGAGACGTCGGGAGTCACCATTCCGTTTGGTGACGACAGTGTGGAAGTCGACACGGTCCTCGTTTCCGTGGGGAGAGGGCCCAACACAACGGGAGTCGGTCTGGAGACGACCAGCGCCACCATCGACCGTGGCTTTGTCGAGGTCGATTCGTCGATGCAGACGAGTCAGCCGGGACTCTACGCCGTTGGAGACATCGTCGCCGAGACTCCACAACTCGCTCATGTTGGCTTTGCCGAAGCAATCGCCGCGGTCACCCACATCGCCACCGGTGAGACCGATCCCGTGAACTACCAAGCCATCCCGAGGGTGACATACACCCACCCGGAGGTGGCGGAGGTTGGGATCACCGAAGACGACGCTATTGCTCGCGGTCTCGATGTCGAAACGTCGAAACACAATTTCAACGGCATCGGAAGAGCAATCATCATCGGACAGAACCAGGGCCATGCCAAGGTGGTCTCACTCAAGGACGGGCCGATAATCGGTGCCAGCGTGATCGGGCCCCAAGCCGGAGAGATGATTCACGAATTGATGTATTCGGTAGGTTGGGAGGCGCTTCCGAGCGAGGCCGCGGCGTTCATACATGCACATCCCACACTTTCTGAGGCCATCGGTGAGACACTTATGGCGACCGCGGGCAGAAGCCTGCACTGAGAGGAGAGACCTTGGCCACCACCGTATCGATGCCACAACTTGGAGAGACGGTCACTGAGGGCACGATTCTCAAGTGGTCGAAACAGGTGGGAGACCAGATCAGAGAGGATGAGGTCCTCGTCGAGATCTCCACCGACAAAGTGGACACGGAGGTTCCTTCGCCTGTCTCCGGAACGATCTTGGAGATATTGGTTGAAGAGGGCGACACCGTTGAGGTGGGTGTCGACCTTGTGGTGATCGGTGGTGCGGATGAGAGCTCGCCACCGTCATCCGATCCCTCGACCCAGGTCGCTGAACCTCCACTGGCAGATCTCCATCCCGCCTCGGAGACTCCGGCCGGGCCAGATACCGGATTCGAGGCTGGTTTGTTGGCAGATACCCCTCCGACCGGGACGGCTTCGGAAGAGTCACCCGCCCAACGACCAACTGACGAAGAGGTCGAGGCTTTCTTCTCGGAGCCCGCCACCGACGGACCGCAACTGCTGTCCCCGGTGGTTCGCCGTCTCGTCCGGGAGAACAACGTCGACATAGCGATGATCCGTGGGACCGGTCAGGGTGGGCGGATAACCCGCAAGGATGTGGAGGCGCACCTGGAGACAGCGCCAGCAGCCTCCGAGCCAGTCGAATTGGTGGCGGAGACGCCTGCTGTCCCCATTGTTGAAGCACCTGATGGCGCGGCCTCGTCCATTGACCAGGTATCGCACCCACAACCGGAATCGGAACCAGAGCCCGTGGCGAGCGCACCGCCGATCGAAGCGGTCACTGCAGCCGGAAGCGAAGTTGTCGAGCTCGACCGTCTTCGGGTCAGGATCGCCGAAAACAACATCAAGGCAAAACAGACCGCTGCTCATGTATGGACGTCGGTCGAAGTCGACTTCGAGCGTGTTGAACGGGTTCGCCAATCGCACAAAGGAGCCTTCAAACAAGACGAGGGTTTCTCGTTGACCTATCTGCCTTTCATCTCGAGAGCGACGATCGATGCCCTGAAGACATATCCGGTGGTCAACAGCTCCTTCAATCTCGAAGAAAAGACGGCCACCTTTCACAAGAAGGTCGATCTGGGAATAGCGATCGATCTCAATCAGGGAGGTCTAGTCGTAGCCCGGGTGAGAAACGCCGACGGGCTGCGGCTGGTCGGTATCGCCCGGGAGATCAGCGATCTCGCCGAACGTGGCCGATCTGGGAGCCTCGGAGTCGATGACGTGACGGGGTCGACCTTCACAATCACCAATCCGGGGCCTTTCGGGTCTTTCATGTCGGCCCCGATAATCAACGTTCCCAACGTTGCCATCCTTTCCACAGACACGATCATCAAGCGTCCGACTGTGGTGAGCACCGCCGACGGCCAGGACATGATTGCCATCAGGCATATCGGGTACCTCGGCCTGTCGTGGGATCACCGGGCGTTTGACGGGTCGACCGCGGTCCTGTTCCTCAACAAGATCAAAGAGAACATCCAGACATGGGACTGGGAGCAGGAACTGGCGTGACCCTGCTTCGAGCGCGCTGGCTGGGGCGGCTTCCATATACGGAGGCCTGGGATCTCCAGCGTGCATTCCATGCGGGGCGGGTTAGAGG
>JBAVIK010000309.1:0-8546 GCA_049686815.1 Acidimicrobiia bacterium
TCTTCGACCCGTCACATCCCGGATTCGCTGGAGAACACTTCAAGCTGGAGGGGTTGGCTCATTCTCCGCTACCCAAACGACCGGTGCGGATCATGATCGGAGGAGGAGGCCCAAAGAAGGTTCCAAGACTCGCCGGAACATTCGCCTCGGAGTTCAACATCATCGACGTTGCAGAGTTCGAGGACATGAAGATTCGCATCAACCGGGCACGGGAGGCGGCTGAACGAGCAGGCCGTGACCCAGCGAGTTTGCTCATATCAACCGTTCTCAATGTCGTCGGGGTGGACACCGAAGCAGAGTTGGAAGCAGTCATCGCACGGCGAGCCGATGAACGAGGGATCAGCTCCGAAGAGGAGAAGAAGAGAATCGCCGAACTCGATATCCCTGTTGGTACCTGGGACCAGGTCTATGAGACGTTGCACTCGTGGGAACAGGTCGGATTCCAACGAATCTATCTGCCCAAGTGGATCGAACCCTGGGACAGTGAACAAGCCGAAGCCACATTCAAAGGGCTAGCGGCCTACCGGTAACCAAGTCACGGCAAACTGACGAAAGCCTCGCCCATAACCGGCATTCTGCGCTAGCGATCAACCTGAGACTGGCAATCCGAATTCAGGTTTGGACGCACACCCAGATTCAACTTTCAGATTCAGGGCGGCGCGGACGAAGCGGCAAACCCGTGGAACCCCCTGCCCAGGCCATGCTCATGTTGAGCACCACCTGCCTACCGATATACTTCAGCCGTCATCCAAAATCGGGTGACTACTTCTCGGGCGCGTAGAACAGTCTGGAGTGTTCGCCGGCCTGTCAAGCCGGAGGTCGCGGGTTCAAATCCCGTCGTGCCCGCCACACCGGAACCGAGAGGATCCGGTTTGGGTTGGTCAGGTAGCTCAGTCGGTAGAGCGCCGGTCTGAAAAACCGGAGGTCGACGGATCGACGCCGTCCCTGACCACCACGGCAAACCCCTGCTTCGGCGGGGGTTTTCTATGCTCCTAACCAGCAATCGATGCGAGGATTGGATGCGCTAACCCCACACCAGCCCCACTCAGCTGCGTGAACCGGTTTGTCCATTCTGTCGCGGAGCGCAATCCCTTGTGAGGGATAGAGGTGGGCGTAGCGTTGAGTCGTCACAATCGACGCATGGCCCAGCTGCTGTTGACGGAAGAACATGTGAGCACCGTCCTCGATCATCAAGCTCGCAGCGGTATGTCTGAGATCATGGATGCGATTGTCCTCTGAGATCTCGGATTTCCTCAAAGCATGGCGCCAAACCCGGTTGCGGAAGTTCAATCGTCTGACGGTTGTGGAGCGGCGGTCGGGCTCCTTCGGGTGGTTAGGAGCTGGCCTTGTCGCCTCCTTCGGCTTTTGTGATGGCCTTGGCTAGCCGCTTCCGCTCACGGGCAGGGATGTAGCCGCCTTCGGTGTAATTCTGGACGAAGGTCTCGACGAACTCCACCGGGTCGTCGCCCACAATCTCCCGGATCGTTGTTCCGTCGGCGGCCGCCTGTTCGAAGAGGTCGGCAAGATCCTCGAACATCGAGGCAGCGCTGTCGCTGCTGGTCGGCACGAAGTGCATCAGGTACTTCTCGATGGCCTCGACAGCGGTGCGATACTCCTCGGGGAGCTGGCGTCTTCGAGCCTTGTAGGCCCTCCACCGCCCCTTGTCGCCGACCACTTTCGATATGAAATTCGAGTTGGACATTTCAGTTGACTCCTTGATAGAGGTGTTCAAGCCGGTCTGTGAGGAAGTTCCACGTCTTCCAGAACTCAGCGAGGTAGTCGCTCCCTTGCGAGTTGAGGGAGTACACCTTGCGGGGCGGCCCCTTCGCTGACGGGACCCTCTCGACATCCACGAGACCTCGCTGTTCGACCCTGACGAGAAGGGCGTAGACGGTGCCCTCGGCGATATCTGAGAAGCCTTGTTCCCTCAGCCCTGCTGTGATCTCGTATCCGTACGCTGGCTGGTGGGACAGGATTGCGAGGACGATGCCCTCCAGGGTGCCCTTGAGCATCTCTGTCATCTGTTTGCCCACCATGACACTTCCTCTGTACTACTCGGCGTTATTGACTACCAGTAGATAGTAACACTGAATAGCACTGACGCAATCCGGCTGGTTCCCGACGGACGTCTACGGATAGCAGGCGCATATCGGTGCATATATGAGGCGCCTACGTTCCGCTGGAGTAGGGCTCACATAATGATTCTCTTACGTCAAGGTGCTGGCGGTTTGTGGACAGGACTGCGATGGGCCACACCGGGTGGTGGGCAGCCTCTTATTAGGTCACACGGTCCGCCAAGAAGAGGGTGGGCGGGGTCGACAGGTCATTATCAGGACAACACCAAATGGTGTGTCAGGCGGTTCATAGGGTCAGACCCTCGCCCAGAACTAAGACAGCGAGATGTTTGAAGGTTTCTCTGGCGACATAACGTTTCAGGCAGCGCACGATCTCTGGGGTGGATAGTCCTCCTTCTCGTCGTCGGTTCACATATGTCTTGGTTTCGGAGTGTGAGCTCATGCGGGTGAGGACAATTCGAAGAGCGCAGAATTGGCGTGGCGGTCGCCTCCCCGGTTGAGCCGACGTCGAGTCACTTTCCCCGAGCTGGCAGGGATTGGTGCGACCCCACATAGGTGGGCCCACGAAATTCTCGGTGTGGAACCGGTCTGGATTGTCACCAGCGGTGACGAGCAGTGAGGCTGCTGTGTCGACTCCGACTCCATACAGCTAGAGGAGCGTGGGAGCTGTCTCGGTGAACAACGAGTGCAGTGCTTGGTCGATCTCTTTCATCTCCGCGTCGAGGCCTTTGATCCGTCGAGCTAGAGAACGGATGACCAGATACGTTGTGTAGACGATCGGGTCAGAACCCTCCCGGGGGCCGCATGTTTGCTGCCTCTGTGACCAGCCCGGCCTTATACCTGTCTTTGAAACGAACCCGGATGGGTTCTGGTGCTGTGAATACCAAGTGACGTAGCTGGTTGAGCGATTGGATACGTTGTTGGCGGGCCCAGCGGCGGGCCACCAGGAGCACACGCATCTCCTCGACTCGACCGTTCCGACTCTTTGGAGTGACCGTGGCTGTCCCGGAGAGCGCAGCCGGGCTGCTGAGATCACATCAGTCGGATCCGACTTGCCCACCCGGCGACGCTGCTGGCGGTTGGGCCGATCCACCTCCACCACTGTCACGTCATGACCGGTGAGGAAACGGGTGAGGCCGACACCCCACGACCCGGTGTCTTCCACACCCACCCAAACGACCGTGCCGAACCCCACCAGCCAGCCCAACAGACCCTCAAAACCGAATTCGGTCGCTGGAAAGGACTCCACTCCCAGCAGTCCACCGTTGTCATCGATCGCTGCTGCCACATGGACATCGGCATGGGTGTCCACACCACCAGTGACACCTACGACTCTCATCGCCGCCCCTTTCTCTCGTTAGGCGAAGGGGTGGCAACCCAACCGGAACGGCGGACCCGACCCGACCGAACAGGTCCAATCAGTTCAACCGGTGATCCACCGCCCGACCGGTGGGCGCCACACGAAAAGAATCATCCCTCCCAGCCGACTATGAGTGGGGTTGGTTGGTGCCCGTTAGCGTGGCGGGATGGGATTCGACGAAACTGACTACCAGGCCGAGCGGGCGGGGGTCACCGAGGTTCTGCGGTCGCTTGTTGACTCACCTTCGGATCTGGATTCCACTCTTCAGGCGATCTTGGACAATGCGGTCAGTCTGGCGCATACAGACAAAGGATTCATCTATCTCAAAGACGGCGATGTTTATCGGCATGTCACCGAGGTTGGTGCTTCGCCTCAGATCGTCGAGTTCAATAGGGCCAACCCGATTCGCCCCAGCAGAGGTACTTCTACGGGACGGGCTGTGATGGAGCGAGGGCCGGTTCACATCCCCGATGTTGAGTTGGACGATGAGTATGAGTACCAGGAGGCTTCCCTACTGGGCGGATTCCGGACATTGTTGAGTGTGCCCATGTTTCACCGGGAGGAGATCATTGGGGTGGTCTCCCTGTTCCGCACCGAGTTCCTAGCTTTCACCGACGCCGAGATTGACATGTTGGCGATGTTCGCTGAACAGGCAGCGTTAGCGACCGTCACTAGCCAGCTGGTAGCGACGGTGGAAAGGCAGAGAGTGGAGCTGGCTCGCTATCTACCCGAACAGGTGGCGGAATTGATCTCCTCTATTGATGGGGCGGAACTACTCGAAGGCCATCGGTCCGAGATCACTGTTGTCTTCGCCGACCTCCGTGGCTTCACCGAGTTCGGAGCGATGGCTGAACCAGAGGAGGTCATCTCAGTGCTCGGGGAGTACCACCACGAAATGGGAAAACATGTCACAAGACACGAAGGAACCCTCGGCGGTTTTGAGGGAGACGGTCTGATGATCTACTTCAACGACCCAATCCCCGCTCCCGACCATGCATCAAGAGCAGTCGCTATGGCCAAAGACATGAGAAACGGTTTTGCCCCTCTTGAGAAGGACTGGGAACGCAGAGGAGTACGTCTCGGACTAGGGATCGGTGTGGCCACCGGGTACGCCACGTTAGGAAGGATCGGATACGAGGGTCGCTACGACTACTCGCCAATCGGAACCACAGTCAACCTTGCATCGCGCCTCTGCGACGAAGCCAAGCCAGGAGCCATCCTTGCCAGTCAACGAACCGTCGCCGCCGCCAGCATCGACGCTCCTCCTCTACCGGACCCGCTTACGTTGAGAGGCATTCCACAGCCGATTCCCGTATACAGCATCTGACCTTGCGGGCCACCACCCGCCCGCACATAACGGAGCACCTATGTACGGCGGGGTTTGGGTGCCGAGTCTCGTTCTTCGTGAGACGCGGTCTCAACCCATGCTGGGAATGGTTCGGACTTGCCTTTCAGGTCCAGTAGGCGTGGTTCTAGATCGTGGGTATCGGTTTGGGATGCCTGAACGATGGATTCGCTCATGATGAGCTCGCCACCGGCAGCTACCGACCCAAGCCGCGCAACGGTGTTGGCTGCGTCTCCTACAACCGTGAAGTCGTGTGATCCCTTCTCCCCGACGACCCCGACGAAGGCCACACCGGTATGTACGCCGACACCGGCCGGGAAGGACTCTCCCAACCTCCTATCGACCTGCAGACCGCGGACGGCCTTCCTCCCGGCAGCAATCGCGCGCTCAGGGTGGTTGGAGCCAACGAACCCAGGAATCCACATGGCCATCACCCCATCACCAACGATGTGATCGATTACACCGTCTTCTGAATCGACAGCCTCAGACACAACAGCGAAGAACCGATCCAAAGACGCCCTGTAATCCGTGGGTGTCATCGTCTCAGCGAGGGTGGTCGATCCTCGTACGTCGGCGAACAGCAGAGACACAGGCAGTTCGGCCCCGCCTTTGTGTCGGTCTAGGTCCTTGACACAAAAGGAACAAAGTTGCTGATTCAGAGCCCACCGCCCGAATCCGACAATCCTGAACAACGGCGCCACCGGACCCTCGAAGGGAGCCATACAAAGCTTGCAGCGAGGCGCCGACGGAATCGACCTGAACAGTCGGCTGTAGGCAGCTAGCCCCTTGTCCTCACCCGACAGGACAGAACGCCAATACTCGCTCGCTTTCCCATCACTCGCCGAACGGCCCCCTGACTCCTCCATCAAGCCCAAACTACACAGTGGACTCACGCACCACCGGAAAACCGCCCGCACACATCGCGGCACTTATGGACCCTGAGGTCATGGCATCACAAGCACACACACAATTCCGGGAGGGCGGGGTGTCTTGGGTAGGTTCGGGCCGCATCAAGATCGAGGAGCGGCCGTGATCAAGCGACTAACCATGTGGCACACCAAGGAGGGGGTTTCCCGAGATGAGGCACTCCGACACTGGCGTCACGAGCATGCCGACCTGGTCGGTCTGGTACCTGGTCTCCGTGGCTACGTGCAAGACCACTGCACCGAGAGTCCAGCAGGTGGAACCATCCCGTACACCGGTCTTGGGGAGGTTTGGTTCGAGAGTTTCGAAGCTGCTGCTGCTGCCACGAACACTCCGGAGTGGTTAGCGGTGATTTCAGACGCTGCAACCTTCATGAACCTCGAAACGGTCGTAGCTGCCTGGGCCGACGAGCATCGCATCATCCGACCGAACTAAGCCTCGTCACCCCCCAATAGCGGCGCTCATGTGGACACACTGACTGTGCGCAATTCCGGTTCCGGAGATGCGGGCCACGTCTGCTCCACGAAGGTCGGTCCGACGCAGACTTGAAGCCCGAAATAGAGTGATGTGTCGATCCACAGGGGAAGGAGCCGCAGTGGAAATCCAGGAACCGACGGTTATCGAGAGGCCCCTTACGGCAGTGTGGGACTTCTGCATCGTGCATCACATCGAGAACCATCCCCGCTGGGACCCGAGCGTTGAGCTGGAGGCACCCTCAGATAACCCCATAGATGTGGGCTCGGTCATAATGCGACGTACCACTCGGTTCGGCACCACGACCGAGGGCACCATGGAGATCACCGAACTGGAACCGATGCGCATCATGCGCGTGCGCACCCAAGACGGTCCGATGCATATCGATGGGTGGATGCTGTTCGAGGCGATCGACGAAGGCACAACGCGATTCACCCGGGGCGGTGACTTCCCAGACATCACGGATGACCAGGCAGCGGCAATCCGAACGATGATGCGAGAAACGGGTGGGACCATCAAGCATCTCATCGAGGCCGAGCGGTAAGGCGCCGAGCAGTCTGGGGTGTCAGGACCGCCAATGCCCGTCGCGGCCCTCACCCCCTCAACCTTAGAGCGCAGGCCGAGACACACATAGCGGCACCTATACGCGCTCGGCGGTCGCTGCTTGTAACCGGCGTAGCGAGGTAGCGCGGACCGGCTCCCTGATCACCAGTTCTCCTCCGCCTGAACCCAGAAGTGCCGTGGCCGAATGGAGAAGACGTGGTTCCGCCACCAATCGGTAACCCTCTCCTGCCCACCTGTCCTGCCAGCTTTCAACACTCGGATGATGTTCTAGAAGCTCAAAGGTGGCTCGCTGTTCGGTGGAGAACAGGCCTCGCCGTTGGAACGATCTGAGATATTCCCGCGCCGCCTCTATCTCCTTGTGGTCTTCACCTTGGTCAATCTCACCTAGACGATGGATGAGCCCGTCCTGCCAGATTTCGATCTGGCTGTTCTCAGGTTGGGGATGAATATCAAGCAACATCCCATCCGCCCTCAAACAGTCATAGATGCGACTCAGAGCGTCCACGACGCCCTCCAGGGGGATACATCACAACGAATAGGAAAGAATCGCCGCGTCGAAACTGTCCTCCCCCGTTTCGAAGCTGTTGATATCTGCCGTCCTGAACGTCACCTTCGTACGCAGCTCAGCTGGACAGGACTCGATCGCCGCTGCGATCTTCCTCTCATTCACGTCGAGAGCAACAACCTCCGCCGCCTCGGCGGCGTATCTCCAAGTCAATCGTCCGTCACCACACCCCACCTCAAGAACCCGCATGCCAACGAAATCAACAAGATCATGAATCAACGCTGTCTCGATACCACCACGATCCACTACAAAGCCCAATACTCCTCCGATCAGCCAACCCATACCCAATCCGTTCTCGCGAACCGTATCCCACGGCAACGCAATGCGCCCATCAACCGCACGTAACGGCACATGTGTTCCGCATCAAGCCACACACTGCGAGGCTTCGAGTTTGTTCATATGAACAACAACCCGCGCTTGAATCCCTCCCTCAGGCAACCCCACACAAACCCCACCGAATGCGGGGAACTCCGGTGACATAGCGGGACACTCGGGGTCACAGAATCCCCTGTAAATTCTAGGGCAATCGATGTCCAGCCAGGTCAGAGAGAAGTCAGGATTCGGTCTGAAAAACCGGAGGTCGACGGATCGACGCCGTCCCTGACCACTGTTCCCGATCCGTCCACCTCCTGAGCCAACTCGTCAGAATCCGTGGCCAACCAGACGTTCCATCCGATGTGGCGCATCGTTCCGCGCGACCGTCAGGCGGTGTGCGCCGGCGACGATCGCAACATCGATCTGGACAAAACTGCGTGAGATTCGCAATTGGTCGGTCAACGAGACGTCCTGGAGGACATAGGCAGGCAACACCACCAGATCGTCGGGTCTGATCAGGGCAATCAACTCCTGGGCCCGCCACAGTCCAACACGCACTTCGACCTGACCCTCTTCGAACTCAGCCACTGCAGGGTCGTTCTCCCTCGATGCCAGCACCAGCATCGTGGTCTCTTTGGAATCCTGCACCCGCTTGGCGATATCGGCGGCAAGCCTGGCGTCCTCTCGATGCCATTCCACGGTGGTGTTGCCCACTACCAACACCACTCTCGCCCAAGGGTTGATCAGCTGGACCGCAACCGAGGGAACCGTCGAGCGCACTCCGAAAGTGTCGATATCGGAGCCAAAGACATTCCCTCTTCCGAAACCTGGGCTTGTCCAGCAAAGAATGGCGAGCGACGCCTCGGACTCCTCGACCAACTCGAGAGCGCCATTGGTGAACGACTCGGAGACCCTCGCCACCCC
>JBAVIK010000310.1:0-6498 GCA_049686815.1 Acidimicrobiia bacterium
CCACCACGATGACACCATTCTCGAGGTGGTCCACGACCCCGAGATGGTGTCCTACATGCGCGATGCCCACCAAGTCTGGGTCAGTCAAGGTTATTTGAACGACCCTGGCCAGCCTCAGGTTTCGGCATACGCCTTCCCGACGGAGCGCTTCTTGGATGGTCTCCCCTTGCGGGCCCCCACATCCCCGGCGGCCCTTGCCGGGGTTTATGCCATGGACACTATGACTCAGATCGGCGTTGGCACATTTCAGGGAGCTCGAGCCGCGGTGGATATGGCACTCACCGCCGCAGAACTAGTGTTGGAAGGTGGCGATTCGGCATATGCGGCGTGCCGACCACCAGGTCACCACGCAGGTCGGAACTTCTTTGGCGGGGCCTGTTATCTCAACAATGCCGCCATTGCAGCGGAAAGCCTCCGGACCGGAGGGTTTTCGAGTGTGACGATCATCGATCTCGACGCTCATCACGGAAACGGCACACAGCAGATCTTCTACGAACGAGACGATGTGGCGTACGGGTCGGTCCATGTCGATCCTGCCGCGGGCTGGTTTCCCCATTTCATTGGTCACGGAGATGAGTCGGGAAGAGGGATCGGGGAGGGGGCGAACCTGAACCTGCCACTTCAACCGGAAACCCCTGACGATCAGTGGCTCGAAGGCGTCGACCGCCTGGTGGGATTTGCGAAGGAGAGGGAGGCGTCCGCCATCGTTGTCTCTCTCGGTGTGGACGCGGCGATAAGTGATCCCAATAGTCCATTGCGCATAACCGAATCCGGGTACAGAAGTGCCGGGGAACGGATAGCGTCACTCGATCTGCCCACCGTCTTCATCCAGGAAGGTGGCTACGTGCCCACCACGATTGGTGGGTTGGTCAGTGCGACCCTCAACGGGTTCGACATGGAACGAGGAGAACTCCAGGAATGACGATGGACCCCAACCGCTGGGTGGGCAAGGACGAATACCATGGGGTGCCGAGCCACTCGAGACCCGATGCTCCCAAGGCAGAACATTGGAGTCTCAGGGCGATAGCTTCGGTGGAACGACCTCACGATGCTGTGGTCGCGCCGGACGGCTCGAGAGTGTCGTTCATCCTCGATCGTGACACCTCGGATGTCTGGACCATGCCGGTCGAGGGTGGCTTCCCGCTCAGGGTCACCACCGGAAGAAAGCCGATGCCTTTCTGGGAGGACGATCCTGCTACCTGGTCACCTGACGGAAAACGACTCGCCTATTCAGATTCCGGGGCGGTGTGGGTGGTCGCCGCTGAGGGTGGTCTTCCCCGTAGACTCGTCGAGGGCTCTTCGCCTATCTGGTTGGACAATGACACGCTTGTCATTTCGGTTGAGAGGGACGATGAGAGTCGCCTCGCCACCTGTCGTGCCGATGATCCGTGGCCGGTCGCTATCACGCCTGCCGGTCGGAACGTGTCGTATTCGGATGCCGACGCGGGACGGCTTCTCTATGTCGAGTACTCGAAACACGATCGTCAGCGAAGCGATATCTGGCTGTTGGATCTGGCCTCAGGAGAGGAGCGACATCTGGTCGGCGATCCCGATGCCCATGCCCGTGGAGCAAAGCTCGCTCCCGGGGGGTCTTATGTCGCATACACATCCGAAGCATCTGGGTGGTACGAGATCCATGTTGTCGGTGCCGACGGGGCCTCCCCGAGACAGGTCACCTCGGACCGTTCCGACTTCTCCCAGCTCCGGTGGCACGCCGATAGCGACCGCTTGCTCGCGGTAAGGACCCAACATGGTCATAGCGACGTGGTGGTCGTCAACATCTCGAATGGCGAGATAGACGTCGTGGCTGCCGGCGGGAGCTGGGCTGATCCTCATTGGGTCGGAGAAGGCGTGCTGGCAATTTGGGAGGATCACGCCAACCCTGCTCGCGTGGTCCGAATCGACCGGTCCGGTGGGATCATCTCGTTGGGTGCTCCGCCGCCCGCTGCAATCGAAGTGGCGCCACACGTGGCCTATGAAGAAGTGATGTATTCGTCTTTCGATGGTCTCGAGATTCACGGGTTCTTGTTTCGCCCCGCCGGCGCCGAGGGTCCGGTTGGCGCAATCGTGTACCCCCACGGTGGCCCGACGTCGGTTTACGGCGACGAATGGGATGGGCATGGACAGTATTTCGTCGACAAGGGCTATGCCTGGTTTGCCATCAACTTCAGAGGGAGCACCGGCTACGGACGTGATTTCGAACGAGCCAACCACGGGGTGTGGGGACTGGCCGATACCAAGGATTGTTTGGCCGCGGCTGACTTTCTGGCAAGTCTCGCGTGGGTCGATGAGCGCAGGATCGCAATCTACGGAGCCAGTTATGGCTCCTACATGGCTCTCACTGCGCTCGCCATGGACCGACAACACCGCTTCGCATGCGGTGTCGCCAAGTATGGCGACTCGGACATCGCCACGTCCTGGTCGACCGGTGACAGAGGGGGCCGAGAGGACCTCGAGCGGATGATGGGAACGCCGGCCGAGAATCGCCAGGCCTATTGGGACGGGTCACCACTCTGGTCGGTCGTCGACATCGAGGTCCCAATTCTCGTCGCTCACGGTGAACAGGACGCACGCGTGGATCCCGGTCAGTCGACCCAGCTGGTCACCGAGCTGCGACGACACGACAAGACGTTTGAATACCTGACGTATCCCACTGAGGCACATGGATTGCTCCGAGCCGACCCCCAGGTTCACTTCTACCAGAGGTTGGAGCGCTTCCTCGACTGGCATCTGATGTGAGAAGACGGCTGCGCGACATCGGTGTCTCGATTGGCGAGCTTCCGACCGGGCCGGACAACGCCATCACCGACGTGCCAGGTGTCTGGGTTGGCCACCAGACGGTGGTTCGGGATACTCCCACCGTGGTCCGGAGCGGGGTCACCATGATCGTTCCTCGGGAGGGTGGCATCTGGTCCGACTACGCCTACGCGGCAGTGGAGGTGTTCAACGGAAATGGCGAGATGACCGGGATGCCCTGGATAGCTGAGTCGGGCTTGTTGGGTTCGCCCATTGGGATCACCAACACCCATCAGGTTGGGATGGTGCGGGACGCCATCGTCGGTCATGGAGTCGACTTGGACCTCGACCGTGACTTCATCCTCCCGGTAGCGGCTGAGACATATGACGGGCACCTCAGCGACGCCGAGTCTTTTCCCCTGACCGAAGACGACGCCGTGGCCGCCATGGTGGCGGCAGCTCCCGGCCCCGTTGCCGAGGGAAACGTCGGAGGCGGGACCGGGATGATCTGTCATGAGTTCAAGGGGGGTATCGGGACATCGTCGAGGGTCGTCGAATGCGGCCCGCTCGAAGTGACTGTCGGCGCCCTGGTCCAGGCCAACTATGGGTCTCGACGCGATCTCAGAATCGATGGCTATCCAGTCGGCCGCACAATCGGTCTCGACGTGGTTCCGAGCGCCTGGGACGACCGACGTCGGGAGGATTCCGGCTCGATAATCGTGGTTCTAGCTACTGACGCACCACTGCTGGCTGATCAATGTCGACGTCTTGCCAAGAGAGCCACCGTAGGTCTCGCCCGGGCCGGTGGATACGGTCACGATTCGAGCGGCGACATCTTCCTCGCATTCGCCACGGGCAATCACCTTCCGAGAGGGGAGAAGCTGCGGACCGTGCAAACTCTCGATCATGAGGTCTTGACCCCTCTGTTGCGGGCGGCCGCAGATGCGGTGGAGGAGGCGATCATCAATGCTCTCTGCGCTGCCGAGACCATGACCGGTTACCGGGGGAGGACCGCCTATGAGCTCCCGTTGGAAGCGGTGGAGGCACTACTCGAAAAGAGGGGCTAGCGGTCATGGAGAAGAACAGCTGAATCTTCGCTGAAACTTTCGGTCGTTTTGTGTCGCATACTGGGACTTTGCCCTATACATTGCCGCGCACAACTGAATGGAGACTCAGCTATGAGGCGCAGTGTCGTCTTTCTCGTGGTGGTGGTTTTGACGGCTCTATCGGTCCCGGTCGCTTCTGCCCAAGACGACCAGGAGGCAGTGCTACGGATCGGGCTGACCCAGGACTGGTCGACGCTCAACCCGAGTTCGGGGTTTGCGGTCCCCGAATACGAAGTCTGGAACATCCATTACGCCCCTTTCACGACTTTGGCGGCAGCCGACTTCAGCGTTGTACCGGCCATGGCGGAGAGCTGGGACGTATCAGAAGACGGTCTCGTTTACACATACACCCTGCGCGAAGGTCTGGTGTGGTCTGACGGAGTCCCGATTACTGCCGAAGACATTGCATGGAACGTCAACACGGCTCGAGACCAGGGCTGGGACAACATGTTCTCGGTGGTTCAGAATCTCGATGCCGTAGCCATTGACGACCGGACAGTTGAGATCACCACTTCGGTGCCCGATCCCAAGCTCCCCAACCTCGGCGTCTACATCCTTCCCAAGCACATTTGGGAGCCGATAGCCACCGACTACGACACCATGACCCAATACGACCCTGGTGCTGATGTTCCCGGGAGCGGACCCTTCGTTGTCACTGAATTCACCAAGGGGCAGTCGGTTGTTCTCGAGGCCAACCCTTCCTATTACGGATGGGAGGGAGGCGAACCGCCATATGACAAGATCGTGTTCCAACTCTTTGAGAACCCCGATGCGATGGTCGCTGCGCTCCAACAAGATCAGTTGGATGCGATCCACGGTTTCCCAGCTTCGTCGGCAGATGCGCTGATTGCCGACCCCGACATCACAGTTGTAGCCGGTCAACAAGGTGGTTTCGATGAGATTGCGATCAACGGAGGTGCCGTCGAAGGGCAGCCCCATCCGGCACTCCTCGACGTGAACGTGAGACGCGCCATCGCCCACGGCATCGACAAGCAAGCGATGATCGAGGATCTCTGGTTCAACCTGGCCCAGCCACTTGAAGTGATGAGTCCGTCAGCCGACCCCAAATGGCTTGCTGATATCCCCGAAGGGGACCGTCTCACCTACGACCCTGCCGAAGCCAACCGGATTCTGGATGAGGGCGGATACGCCGACACCGACGGTGACGGCATCCGAGAGATGCCCGATGGAACCAACCCGATCATCATCCGCCACGCAGTGAACACCGATGGGGATCTCGCCGGTTCTGTCGGCGATCTCATGGTTGGCTGGATGGCCGAGATCGGCATCGGAGTCGAGCTCGAGGCTTATGACCAGGATGCACTGTTCGGCGTAATCGTCGACGGGACGTACGACACCTTCTATTGGGGCTGGGTGCCCTTCGTCGACCCCGATCCGATGTTGAGTTACTTCACGGAGGCAGAGCTTGGCAACTACAACGATGCCAACTGGTTCGACACGCAGTTCGACACGCTGTACACACAACAAAACCAGGAGTTGGATGAGGCGGCTCGTGTGGCTCAGGTACACGAGATGCTGACCATTCTCCATGATTCAGCGGTCTACATACCCCTCTGGTTGAGCCCTGACCTCCAGGCGTACCGCAACGATTCATTCGAGGGGTGGATCCAGCAGCCGGCCGACGTCGGCCCGGTGATGTTCTCCAACTCGTCACCGAGTTACGTCGCCTTGCGACCGGTCGGTGCCGCTGGAAGTGGCAGCGATGGCACCGCTCCAACGGCAAGCACAGCTCCGGGCGACACGACTGGCACAACCGCCGCCGGAAGCACCGGGTCGACCGTCGCGGCTGGTGAGGGCGATGCCGATGGTGGAGCCAACTGGCTCCTGATCGGTGGTATCGCCGTGGTGGTCCTCGGTGGTGGCGCATACCTCGTGTCACGCAGGAAGCCGGACGACGAAAGGGAGTAGGAGCTGACCGCTCCGGCCCGACAATCATCGGGGAGAGCCCGATTCGTGGTGATGAAGATCCTCGGATCGGTGCTCACCCTGGCGTTCGTCCTGGTCTTCAACTTCTTTCTGTTCCGGGTGGTCCAAAAGGATCCAATCGGATCACTCTTTAGGGGTCGGAACGTGCCCCAGGAGACCATTGACAACCTGAGGACCGCGTTCGGTCTCGACCAGGGCGTGTTCACCCAATTCTTCTACTACGTGAGGGAAACCGTCACAGGCAACCTGGGTATCTCGTATCAGAGCCGCCAGCCCGTCTGGAGCGAGATAGTCGCCAAGATCCCGGCCACCGTTTCATTGGTCGGAGTATCGGCGGTCCTGTCGGCCCTGATCGGCACGGCCGGTGGGATCGTCGCTGCCTGGCGTCGCAATACGTGGAAGGACCACACGATCACCTCAGGAACCATGATCTTCTACTCGATGCCCGACTTCTGGCTGGGGATGCTTCTTCTGGTCGCATTTGCGGTGGTCATCCCGTTGTTCCCGGTTGGAGGCATTACGGACCCTGGGTCGAATCAGACGGGCCTTCCGCTTCTGCTCGACCAGTTGCATCATATGTTTCTGCCGGCGCTCACTCTGACGTTGGCCTATCTCGGCGAGTACGCACTGATCATTCGAAGCTCTCTGCTCGATGTGATGGGTGAGGATTATCTGATCGTGGCTCGGGCGAAAGGGCTCAGGGACAAAG
>JBAVIK010000311.1:0-3419 GCA_049686815.1 Acidimicrobiia bacterium
ATCTTCCGATGCTGGGTCCAGACGAGACGACTCATGGGTCGCCCGTCAATATACGCCCTTCTCGCCATCCAGGTGTCAACGGCCCTCGTCACCCAGCCTTGACGATCGGTCCGACTTTGCTGCCGAACAGCTCGATAGAGCGCTTCACGGTCTCGTGAGGCATGGTGCCGACACTCACATGCAACTCGAATCGGTCGATGTCAAGGACATCCTTCCAACGAAGGATCTTGCGGGCGACGGTGTCTGGATCGCCGAGCACGAGGGAGCCTTCCTCGGAACGCATCCAGTCGAACTGTTCCCGTGTCATAGGTCCCCAGCCCCGTTCACGGCCGATGCGACTCATGGCAGCTGCATACGAGGGGTAGAACACCTCGGCGGCCGCGTCGTCGTCCTCGGCCACCAAACCATGGGCATGGACCGAGAGCGGGAAGGCGTCAGGGTCAAAGCCCGATTCCTCGAGAGTCTGGCGATACAAGGCGGAAAACACCCGAAACCGATCCGGCGCCCCACCGATGATCGCCAGGGCAACCGGGAGACCACGACTCGCTGCTCTCACGATTGAAGCGGGGGTACCTCCGACGCCTACCCGAATCGGGAGGGGCCGATCCGGTCGTGGGTAGACACCGATATCCTCGATTGGAGATCTGAAGTCCCCCGACCAAGTCACCCGCTCGTTGTCCCTGATCTGCAACAAGAGATCGAGCTTCTCGGTGAACAATTCGTCGTAGTCGCTCAGCGAGAAACCAAAGAGTGGAAATGACTCGATGAACGAACCCCGTCCCACCAAGAGTTCGGCCCTCCCATTGGACACGGCGTCCAGGGTTGCATACTGCTGAAACACCCTGACCGGATCGTCGGTACTCAACACCGAGACCGCGGGGAACAGGCGAATACGAGAAGTCCGTCCTGCCGCTGCAGCCAGGGCAACTACCGGGGAGGATGAGGCGAAGTCGGGGCGATGATGCTCGCCTAGACCGTAGACATCGAGACCGACTTCCTCAGCCAAAACAATCTCATCCACGATTTGGCGAAGTCGCTCGGCGTGACTCGTGGTCGCGTCGTCACCTACTGCAGGGATGGTCTCTGCGAAACTGGTAAGTCCTAGTTCCATTGGGATAAGACCAGCACCGGAAACGTTGGAGTTATTCCCTCTCGTCGATGGAGGACCCATCTTCGGTCGTCAACCATTTCCAATCTGAGCCGAGAAGCCCGTCCGCTTCAGTCGGGCCCCACGATTCCCGCTCATACGCGATCGCCGGCGGGTACTCATCGAGAACAGGCTGCACGATCCTCCAGGCGTCCATCACTCCATCCTCACGGGCAAACAACGATTGATCACCTTTGAGCGCGTCACCGAGAAGCCGGCGATAGGCGTCCCTACCCGGCGTGGTTCCGTGGTCGGCAACGGTGGCGAGGTCCACCCGGCGACTCACCATTTCGGGGCCTGGTTGCTTTGCCCGCATCGAGAGAATGATCCGATCATCCGGCTTGCTTTGAAACACGAGCCTGTTCGGGCCGGCAGCGATGTCAGCACCGGCGAACAGCATGCGGGGTGGGCGGTTGAACTCGACGACAGCTTCGGTCACCGTCTTGGCCAGGTTCTTCCCGGCGCGGACGATCCAAGGGACCCCTGCCCAGCGCCATGAGTCGATCTCGAAGCTGGTCGCAAAATAGGTCTCAGTGTCAGATCCTTTGACCACGCCGGGCTCGGCGCGGTAGCCGACATATTGACCTCGAACAACCCCCTCGGGAGCGAATGATGTAGCCGCTGACAAGACTTTGACCCGCTCATCACGCAACGCGTTTGGCTTCGATGACACGGGCGGTTCCATGGCCAGGAGCGCGACGAGCTCGAGAATGTGATTCTGTACGACATCTCTCATTGCGCCAACCGTGTCGTAGAAGCTGCCCCGACCCTCGACGCCGAAGTCCTCGGCCATCGTTATCTGAACCCCACGGACGAAGTGGCGGTTCCATACCGGCTCCAGGATGGTATTGGAGAACCTGTACACCATGAGATTCTGCAGAGCCTCTTTCCCGAGGAAGTGATCGATCCTGAAGACCCGATCTTCGGGGTAGAAGCGGTGGATGATCTCGTTGAGAAGCTCCGCACTCTTGGTGTCGCGACCGAAGGGCTTTTCTACGATCAGTCGTCCTTCATGATGCAATTCCGCGTCAGCGAGACCACCGATGACGTCTGAGAAGAGCCCTGGCGGGACAGCCAGGTAGGCGACAGCCGCCAAGTGCTCATCGAGCCGTTGGCGAATGTCCTGATAGGTCGCACTGTCCCGATAGTCGCCCTGCACGTAGCAAAGGGATCGAGCCAGTTGTGCGAAAACGTCTGGATCGACCTGGGTCCCTGAATCGGACAAAGCCGAAGCGGCCCGATCGCGAAGGTCTGCGTCGTCACCTTCGGTGCGTCCTACTCCCACCACCGGGAAGTTGAGTTGACCATCCACTGCCAGGGAGTAGAGCGCGGGAAAGAGACGTCGACGGGCGAGATCACCCGTGATCCCAAACAAGATCAAACTCTCAGAGTGGGTCATCGGAGTGTGAGTGTTGCATCCGATCACTCGATGACCAACAGCCCTGTTTCCCCGCTTGCAGGGTCCGCGAAGCCAATCCCAGACATCTCCCGTGAGGCCGCGGGGTGTCGCCGCAGACGACCCAGGGCGGTTCCCGTCGGGCCGCGCCGCACGAGAAATCCCTTGACCTTGAACCTGGGTTCAAGGTTTAAGGTCGTCTGATGAAGGAGTATCGAATATCCGAGGCAGCCAAACGCAGCGGATTCAGTGAGAGTGCCCTTCGCTTCTATGAACGTGAAGGTCTGGTCGTGCCGGAGCGATTGGAAAGCGGTTACCGGGTGTACAACGACCAGGAAATCGAGTCTTTGCGTTTCGTTGCTCGAGGCAAACAACTCGGATTGACCCTGGTGCAAATCACTGAGCTCATAGACCTCATGGACCAGGAGCGGTGCGACCCGGTCCAGAAACGGATGAAGAGCATTATCGATGAGCGAATTCGATCTTCGCAGAAGCAGATTGCCCAGCTGGTCGAGTTCACCGCCCAGCTTCAGGATGCCAAGGCGCGTCTTGGTGATCACACTCCCATCGGACCGTGTGACGATGAATGTGGCTGCACCGGGCAAAGTTCTAAGAATCACCGATCGGAGCAACAAGAGAGAATCCCGTTGAGCTCGGTCGATCGCCAGATCTCATGTTCGCTCGATCCGGAGGCGTTCTCCGGTCGGATTCAGGAATGGAGCCATGTCCTGGCGGATGCGATTGGACGAGATCCGCTCCCCGACGGAGTTCGGGTTCGCTTTCATCGCCACGTCAGTTTGACGGCCATCGCACAGCTGGCCGCGGCGGAGCAGACCTGCTGCGACTTCTTCGAGTTCAGCATCGGAATCCAAGCCG
>JBAVIK010000312.1:0-8350 GCA_049686815.1 Acidimicrobiia bacterium
TCCACGAGGAGTCGACACGAATCGACGAGGCCACCGCCGAGAGTTTGTTGACGAGAGAGGTTGGCGAAGAAAACCGACCGGCCTTCGCGGCAAGCTGGAAGAGCACATCCTGCTGGCGTTTCTGCCGGGCAAAGTCCGAACCAACCACCTGAACCCATACTTCACCTTTCAACTGCTGGGTGTGACGTGAGCGAACCCAGGCCAGTGCGGTGTCACCGTTGGCGGTCTGACATCCAGAAGGAATGTCCAAACCGGAGTTGGCATCGCGCGTCGGATACTTGACACATACCGAAATCCCACCCATCACGTTGACCAGACGGGCAAACCCGTCGAAGTTGATCCTCGCCAGATGGTCTATTGGGATCCCGGTGTAGTCCTCGACCATGATCGCCATCAACTCAGCGCCCGAAGCGGAGTCTTGACATCCGCCCAAACCCTCGTTGAGTCTGGTGAAACGTTGTTTACAGATGTTCCACACCCACAAGTCGCGGGGAAGGCTCACCATGATCGGATCTCCCCCTTCGGAAGGCTGCAACGCGAGGATGATGGTGTCGGCCAGAAAGCCTGAAGCGTCGGTTCCGATAAGGAGATATGAGTCGAAAACCTCATCACCGATTGGCGTCCCAATCGTCGTCGGAAAGATGTCAGCCGGGCTTGGGGTACGACCAAACTGATCGAGGATCAGTTGGAGCGGACCAGCGTTGATGTCGAATCCACGATCCAGTGTCTCAACCGGGATCGTCGGCACAGGTGTCTGAACCTCAGGAGCGACGAAGATGGCTTGACGTGCCGACACCGGGTTGAATTCCTCCGTCGCCACATAGCCGAGCGCCGTATTCACTTGGTATGCGTAGAAGGCGCCCAGCCCGAGGAGGACCCCGACCAAAAGGACGGTTGTCGCCTTCAACGGGTGAAACACCACGTATTTGATCAAGGCCAAATCGGCAACAGGCTAGGTCTGAACCCGCGTCAAGACGTGGCGATATGGACAGTGCCCGTGAAGGCGGCCACCACTCGCCCATCGTCACGAGCGACCACAACGTCGTAGGTAGCGAGGTTCTGGCCCACCGATATCGGCCTGACACGAGCCGTGAGGACATTGCCGGGCCGCGAGGGTGCTGTGAGCGCGATGTGGGCATCAACCGCTAGCGCGGTATCACCCGAAGAGTTCGAGGCGAGAGACAGAGCACAGTCGGCCAATGAGAACACCATCCCCCCATGCCCGAGACCGAGGAAATTCGTGTGCAACGGCGTGACTTTCAGGCTCAACACGATCTCATCGGGTTCCACTGAGACGATCTCGACACCCAGACCACCGGCAAAGGCATCGTCGGCGAGAAGCCGCCTGACACGGGGCTCATCAAAGGACTTCATGGCCAGCCAGCGTAGAGCCCAATCAACCCATGCGACATTGATCAAAGCGGGCGTCGCCTGCACTACCCTCCCAAGGCGTGGTCAATCTCACTCACATAGCCTCTGGCAAGGTCCGCGAAATCTACGAAGTCGATGAGGAACGTCTGCTTTTCGTCGCCACCGACCGGATTTCAGCCTTTGACGTCGTCCTAAACCAAATGATCCCGGACAAAGGGAAGGTCTTGACCGGGTTGAGCCTCCATTTCTTCGAGACGATGGGTGTGGCCAACCACTTGATCGGCACCGATCTCACCGTCGTCCCCGACTTGAGCGACGAGGACCGCAGTGATCTGACAGGGAGAGCGATGATCGTGCGACGGGCCGAGGTCATTCCGGTCGAATGCGTGGTCCGTGGGTATCTCTACGGGTCGTCGTGGAAGGAATACAGCCAGGGGGGAGGACCTACAACCGAGCACCTCCCTCAAGGGCTTCAACTGGCTGACAAATTGCACGAGCCGATCTTCACACCTTCGACAAAGGCCACCACGGGCCACGACGAAAACATCACCGAGTCTCAGACCCGAGAGCTTCTAGGCGATGACCTCTACGACGAGTTGAGACATCGCTCGCTTTCGATCTATCAACATGCCGCCGACTACGCGGAGATTCGCGGAGTGATACTTGCGGACACCAAGTTCGAGTTCGGATGGTCCGGTGGCGAGCTGTTACTGATAGACGAGGTCTTGACACCCGACTCTTCGAGATACTGGCCGGCCGACCAATGGGCCCCCGGGAAAGAGGTTCCGTCGTTCGACAAACAGTACGTTCGCGAATGGCTCGAAGACGCACCTTGGGACAAGAATCCTCCGCCACCGGATCTCCCCGATGAGATCGTTGAGGGCACGCGGGCGCGATACATCGAGGCCTACGAGCGGATCACGGGCGGGAGCTTCGACGACTATTTGAGCGGAGACCTCACGTGAAGGTGACGGTCACCATCGACCGACGACCTGAGATAGCCGACCCCGAGGGCACCACCGTCAAACGAGCCCTGCACGATCTTGGATTTGTCGAGACGACCTCTGTCCGAATGGACCGTGTCATCCACCTCGATGTCGAGGGTGAGGACGTCGGCGAGGTGAGGGTCCGTGTCGAGGAGATGTGCCGACAACTTCTGGCGAACCCCGTCCTGGAGGATTTTCGTGTGGATGTGACCCTGTGAGGGTTGCAGTCGTCGTTTTTCCTGGAGTCAATTGCGAGCACGATGTTTTGTTCGCCGTCGAAGCTCTAGGTGGCTCGGCGGACCTGGTGTGGCATCGCGACACCGACCTTTCCGATTTCGACGGAGTCATCCTTCCGGGCGGGTTTGCCCATGGTGACGCATTGCGTACCGGTGCAATCGCCCGTTTGTCTCCTGTCATGGCCGAAGTCGCCCGCATGGCAGACGCCGGTCTTCCCGTTCTCGGCATCTGCAACGGCTGGCAGATCCTCTGCGAATCGGGTCTGCTGCCAGGTGCGCACATCGCCAACCGCGACCTTTCCTTCATCTGTCGCTTCGTTGAAACCGAGGTCGTCGACAACGAGACCGTTTTGACGCGCACGGCGAGGTTGGGCCAGCGATTGCGCATCCCGCTCAACTCATATGAGGGAAATTGGGTCGACCCGACCGGCGAAGGACGGGTGGCTCTTCGCTATGTCGGAGATCCGAACGGATCACAGTCAGGCGCCGCCGCCATCGCCAACCTATCGGGAAACGTTGCCGGCGTCATGCCCCATCCGGAACGGGCGATCGACGAGTTGCTCGGATCCGAAGACGGAACAGTCCTCATGGAGAGCTTCCTGCACTCTCTCGTCCCGGCATGACCTCGACACTCGAGCCAGTCCATCGCCGTCTGGGAATGACCGACGACGAGTACCAGAAGGTGGTGGAGATCCTCGACCGCGAGCCCCAACCTGCGGAGCTCGCCATGTACTCCGTGATGTGGTCGGAGCATTGCTCGTACAAATCGTCGCGCAAACACCTGGGGCGATTTCCGACCGAAGCTCCCTGGGTGGTCGTGGGACCTGGCGAGAACGCGGGTGTCGTCGACCTCGGCGATGGTTGGTTGGCCGCCTTACGTATCGAGAGTCACAACCACCCCTCCTTCGTCGAGCCGTACCAAGGGGCGGCTACGGGTGTCGGGGGCATCCTTCGAGATGTCTTCACGATGGGTGCCCGGCCGATTGCGCTATGGGATCAGATTCGGTTCGGGCCACTCACCGAGCCGAGAAATCGTTATCTGTTCAAAGGAGTGGTTTCCGGGATAGCAGGCTACGGCAACGCGGTAGGGGTTCCGACGGTGGGCGGTGAAGTTGAGTTCGACGACTGCTACTCGGGGAACCCGCTGGTCAACGTGATGTGTCTCGGAATCATGCGTCGAGAGAATCTGGTGCTCGGCACTGCTGGTTCACCCGGCGACCGCGCTGTACTGCTTGGTCGGGCAACCGGTCGGGATGGCATTGGCGGAGCATCGGTTCTGGCTTCTTCATCATTCGACGAGCAATCACAGGAGAAGAGGCCGTCAGTGCAGGTAGGAGATCCCTTCGAGGAGAAGAAGCTGATCGAGGCCTGTCTCGAACTCTACGACAAGGACCTTGTGGTGGGCGTCCAGGATCTGGGAGCGGCCGGCCTGAGTTGCGCGACATCTGAGCCGGCTGGACGTGCCGGGGTTGGCATGGATGTGGAACTCGACCGGGTTCACACGCGGGAGGCGGGAATGACGGCCCCCGAGCTCCTGATGTCCGAGTCCCAAGAGAGAATGATGGCCTTTGTCAAACCGGACAGGGTGGCCGAGGTCCTCGAGGTCGCCGACAAGTGGGAAATCGACTCGGCAGTGGTGGGGACCGTCACCCAGGGCGGAACTCTTTCGATCAAACACAACGGCGTGTTGGTGGCGCAGGTCCCGGCTGCCTCACTGGCCGATGATGCGCCTCTTTACGACCGGCCATCTCGACGGCCTTCTTGGGTCGATGTCACATGGGAGCAGACGACACCACCCTTGACGGCAAACGGCGCGACGACTCTTCTCGGGCTACTCGCCGACCCGGCCATCGGTTCCACAGCGTGGATTCACCAGCAATACGACCACATGTTGTTTCTCAGCACGGTGGTAGGACCCGGCAACGACGGTTCTCTACTCCGGATCAAAGGGACGCAGAAAGCTCTGGCCGTATCCACCGACGGAAACGGCAGGCTTTGCTATCTCGATCCTCGTCGTGGCGCCTCGCGACTTGTATATGAGGCCGCACTGAATGTGGCCGTCACCGGGGCCGGGCCTTTGGCAATGGTGGACAACCTCAACTTCGGCAATCCTGAGAAGCCCGAGGTCATGTGGCAGCTGAAGGAAACCGTTGAGGGTCTGTCGGAGGCATGTGAGGCTTTGGGAATTCCTGTGGTGGGCGGCAACGTCTCGTTCTACAACGAGACAGATGGTGTGGATATACACCCAACTCCGGTCGTGGGAATGCTCGGTCTCGCCGACCCGATGCCGACCTCGCCACCGAGGTTGGACCGAGCAAAGGCAGGCATGGAGATCTGGGAGGTCGGACCTCGACCAACGGACAATCTCGCCGGTTCGGCTCTGCAGCGTCTCCTGGCTCAGTCACCCAGGGGGCGTCCCACCGCTCCGAACGCAGACGACGCGCAACGGGTGATTTCACTCGCCGCCGAATTGGCACATCTGGTGCCCGTGCTCCACGACGTCTCCGACGGAGGCCGGGCTGTCGCGATAGCTGAGATCTGCATCATGTCAGGAGTCGGTGCAGAGCTCTTCGAAATCGGTTCGGTGGAGGAGCTCTTCTCAGAAGACCCACACCGCTTCATCGCTGTCTTCGAGGCCGGCTCTGTTGACCTACCCGCCGATCTCTCTCGTCGTCTGGGATTGATTGGCGGTGGAGATATCGTCTTTGGCGACGATCGATGCGCCCTCGCCGATGCTGAAGGTGCTTGGAGCAGCGCGATTGGCGCTGCCCTGGCTGGCTGAGCCACCGAGACGAAGCGATAGCATCGTCAGGTGACACGCACGATCGGCATTCTCACCGCTGGCGGCGACAGTCCAGGTCTGAACGCAGCGATCAGGGCGGTGGGCAAGGCGGCACAGCGCGCTCACCGAATGGACGTCATCGGCTTTCACGACGGCTTTCTCGGCCTGATGCAAAACCGCTTCGAACGACTCGAGTCTGACGACCTGTCCGGGATTCTCACCCGGGGGGGAACGGTACTGGGAACAAGCCGCACCAAGGTCGACAAAGTGGACATGGGAGATGGGGCCAAGCGTGACATGCGACCTCTGATGCGCGATGTCGTTGAGGAGCATCAGCTAGAAGCATTGGTTTGCCTGGGCGGAGACGGCACCATGAAGAATGCTTTGAAGCTCGAGGATGTCGGGATACCGGTGGTGGCGCTCCCCAAGACCATCGACAATGACGTAGCCGGCACCGACGTCACTTTTGGCTTCGACACGGCTCTCAATATCGCAACTGAAGCCATCGATAGGCTCCACTCGACCGCACACTCTCACCACCGAATAATGATTGTCGAGCTCATGGGCAACTCCGTTGGCTGGCTTGCCCTGGGTGCCGGATTGGCCGGAGGCACCGACGTCATCTTGATTCCCGAAATCCCTTACGACGTTGAAGCGGTGGCCTCGTCCATCGCAGAGCGACGGGCAGCAGGAAGCACCTTCTCGATCGTCGCCGTTGCCGAGGGGGCGATCTCCCAAGAAGACGCAGCTCTTCGCTCCTCGATCGAGGATCAGATACCTCCGTCGGGGTCGGGGAAGCAGAGACTCAAGAAGCGTTTGAAGGCCTTTGACAAGACACGCGTAGGCGGAACCAGTCAGCTTGCATCGAGCCTCGAGGGTCTGACCGGTCTCGAAGCCAGAGTGACGATTCTCGGCCACGTGCAGCGCGGAGGGACTCCATCGCCCGGAGACAGACTTCTCGCGACCCGACTCGGCACGGCCGCCACCGACTACATCGTTGAGGGACGCCACGGGATCATGGTCGCGGCCAGGGGCGAGACAACGGAGGCAGTCCCTCTCAAAGAAGTCGCGGGCGCCATCAAATCGGTGCCCCTGGACCACCCTTGGATCGAGACAGCCCGGCATCTCGGCATATCTCTCGGGGACTGAGCCAAAGCGATCCTCGAAAGGTCGACACCTCTGCGAGGTCTAGCCTTGGTCATCGATGTTCAAGGATTCAATCCTCGGCGCAGTGCTGGCCGGCGGCCGTAGCACCCGAATGGGTCAGGACAAGGCTGACGTCCTGGTGGACGAGAAGACGATGCTCGAGCTCGTGGCCTCAGCCATCGGCGCCAACACTCGACGTGTTGTTGTTCTGGGACACGACCGGGAGGGCTGGGAATGTTGGCCCGACTCGGTACACGTCCAGGGCCCTCTCGCCGGGATTGCCACCGCACTCTCCCGAACCGATGATGACCACGTCCTGGTCGTGGCGGTCGACCATCCGTTTGTGCGATCGGACACCCTGCGGAAGATGGTTGATCTTGCCGATGGCCTTCCAGTGGTGCCGGTCGACGACCACGGGGTTCGGCAGGTCACCTGTGCGGTCTATCCCAAGTCGATATCGGACGCTGCAGCGGAGGAAGCCTCGAGTGGCGGCTCGATCCAGAGTCTCCTCGACCGCGTGTCTTTCCAGGCCGTGACAGCTGAGATGTGGCGAAACTGGGGTGAGGACGGACGCAGTTGGTTTTCCACCGACGACCAAGCGACACTCGCCGAAGGCAGGGCTCTATACCTGCCGGGCTGACCCATCTCGTCAGCCGGCCAACGTCTCCAACCGGGCCTGGATGAGCCGCCGCTCAGCCGAGTTCGAAGCGAGGTGTAGCGCCGAATCGAAATCGGTGCGGGCGCCCGTCGCATCGCCTGCTCTGCGTCTCATCTCACCCCGCGAGGCATGAAATGCGTGATAGCCGTGGAGTTCCTCCTCCAGGCCCTTCAATGCCGCCAATCCGGCCTCGGCCCCGAATGCCTGCCCCACAGCGACAGCGCGGTTCAAAGCGACAACCGGCGATCCCGTAACCGGGAGAAGCCGGTCGTAGAGAGCGACGATCGTTCTCCAGTCGGTTTCATCCCACGATGCCGCACGACAATGCTCAGCTGCGATCGCAGCCTGGAGGTAGTAGGGGCCGGTCGACCCGGCGGCCGCAGCGCGATCGACGAGCCCGAGACCCTCGCCGATCTCCCCAGCGTGCCAATCGTTCCGGTTCTGATCCGAGAGCAGCACCACGTCGCCCCCTTCATCCACGCGCGCTTCCTGACGGGCGTGCTGAAGCAGCATCAGAGCGAGCAACGCCAACACTTCGGCGTTGTCGGGTATCAGCTGTGAGAGGAGACGCCCCAACTCGATAGCTGACTCGGCGAGCTCGGTCCTGACCAAGGAATCCCCCGAACTGGCGAAGTAGCCTTCGTTGAACACCAGGTAGATGACGGCCAACACGGCGTCGACCCGATCGGGCAACTCCTCATCCGAGGGCACCTGGAAAGGGATCCCTGCATCGCGAATCTTGGTCTTCGCACGAACCAAACGCTGAGCCATCGTCGGCTCCGAGACCAAGAAGGCGTCGGCGATCTCTTTCGTCGTGAGTCCACCGAGAGTCCGCAGAGTCAGGGCTACCTGTTTGTCGACCGAGAGGGCAGGGTGACAGCACGCGAAGATCATCTGCAGCCGGTCGTCCACGAGGGTGCCGCCAAAGAGGGGTGTGCGAGGACGTTCGGCCTCGACCCTTTCCAGTGATGCAAGAAGCTCCTGCTTGCGGACATACGTGGTCTGACGCCGGATACGATCGATGGCACGACGCCGAGCGACCGTCGCGATCCACCCACCGGGGTTGGCAGGCACCCCCTGGTCGGGCCAGGTTCGCAACGCTTCGGCGAGGGCGTCCTGGATCGCCTCCTCAGCGAGATCAATATCGCCAACACGTCTGGACAGGCTCGAC
>JBAVIK010000313.1:0-2045 GCA_049686815.1 Acidimicrobiia bacterium
TGACATCCCCAGAGCCTCGCGTACCGCTCGGATCCAACCGCGGTGGGGTCGCGGGATCTCTCTCAGACTGCTCTTCAGCCTCTCATCGAGGCGGCGACGAGCGATTCTTGCCTGCTTCATGTGTCTAGTCTACATGCTGTGACCTGTAGATAGCTAGTTTTCCTACAGGTTATGACCTGTAAATCAAATCAATAGTAACAGGCTGTGACCTGTAGAAACGGCCAACGTTGGTCGTCATCCTCCTCTTGTTCTCGGTCACGCTGCTTCCCGCTGGGTCAGCTCGAATGACTGCTGCGCTGTAGGCGAGCCAACGGTCGATCTCGAGAGGGTCGAAGCGGATGAACTTGCCGATCTTCAGAAACGGTACGCGATCCTCGGCCGTCAGACGTCGGATGAAACGTTGGGTCACGCCGAGACGTTCGGCCAAAGCGGGAACGTCGATGAGGACTCGTGAGGTAGGCAGCGCTTTCGCGACGAGCGGGCTCGTGTGGCGTGGAAAGGGCAGTTGTGGATCATGGTCCATGCCTCCAGAGGGACCGCCGGATGCGCGAAGTGCGACAAGCGGACTCGGGATGCCGTTGGTCGTCGGCGACGGGGGTGAGGTGCGACCTACCGTTCCACCTCCCGTTTCGCCTACTGCTCCTCGGCACGTCGGGTAAACCTTGCCCACGTATCCGATCCGATGGAAACGGTTACCTCAGTGGACAGCGCTCGATCTGCCGATCGTTGTCGCGCTCCCACTCTGGTGTTCGGGTCCAGGACCGTGTCGCCGGCCCGTTCGCGTTCGAGCAGCCTGCCGGACGCTGAGTTTGGTGGACTGTTGAGCGCATGTTCGCGAGGAGGTCGTAGACCTCCAGTTGTGTCTCGGGTTTTCCTCGCGGACACGGTTGCGGACAGGGGTCAATTGACGGAACGTGGTTGCTTGGCTCTGCCGGTCGGCGACGAGCAGCGGTCCCAGGCGCCAGCCTGTCGTTGCTCCCGGCCAAGCTCAGCTTGATGACATCGGCGCCAGAGGAACTGGATGGCTGGACGTGATCCGAAGGAGCTGTTCCGCGCCTTCCGGAATGCTGATGAGCTGGCGTTTCGACGGGCAGCAAACACAATCATCGAGGACGAAGTCATCCGCCCTGGTCTTGCGGAGACTCTGGCCTGGAGCACGACATCAGGACCCATCCGTCTGGTAGCGTCTTCGCGCTGTGACACATCGAATATCGTCCGTATCGTTCGCTCTGTCGCTGTTGACCGTCCTCTTTGTTGCGTCGCTGGCGCTTGCCGCGTGTGGCTCCAGTGATGGCGGCGACCAGGGATCGGGACAGACCACCGTGCCAACAAGCACCGATTCTCAGTCCACGGGCGAGGAACCAGGCGATGGCGGCGCCGGCCAGGACTCCGAACCGGAGGCGGCGGCTGGTGATCAGAGGGCGGTCGTCACAATCGGTTCGGAAACCTACGAGTTTGAACAGAGCGAATACAGCAGTTGTTCGATAACCGAACATGGCATTTTCAAGGCCACGTTCGTCGGCGAAGATGGATTGGTCACTGGTGAGAGCTTCATGTCACTCGAGGTGAGCTTGCCCCCGGACGGCCTCAAACCGGCGGACTTGTCGATGCCCTGGGATGCCTACCCCCACGTGACCATTGTGATCGGCGAATCGCACGAGTGGGACGCCGATGCCTACGAAAGCACTGGGGAAAGCACCAGCAACCGGAACATTCCTGAGGGCCTGACCCAGGTGGACAGCTTTCAGTTCGACGCCTCCGGCGCCTCGGGTTCGGCGACCTTCCTCGATGTGGACAACTTGACGTACGACCAGGATACGAGTTCCTACTCGGGTGAACCGATGACTGGTTCGTTCGAGGTTTCCTGCGGCTAGACAGTCGCCGGTGAGATAGCGACATCGCCGAGGCTGTCGTTTCGGTCGGCAGATCCAAGCGGGTTGTGGCTGGATCGCCACAGGGCGTGCAGGACCTGATGCAACGGGCGCGGCGTCCGTGTCGGGCTTCGACAGGGTATCGGTCGTCGCTTAGGCGGCATTGTCCTGGAG
>JBAVIK010000314.1:0-3428 GCA_049686815.1 Acidimicrobiia bacterium
CGTTTCAATCGGTTCTACGACGCTTGCCATATTCTCTCCGAGCAAGACGAGTCGGTCCAGACGTCATGGCTCGGCCTCGCGACCTGGACCTTGCAAGCCCTCGAGACACTTCTCGACCTACTCGGTATCGAAGTACCAGAACGCATGTAGCAATGGAGTTCGACGTCAGAGCGGCAAGACCCGATGACATTCCGTTGATCGTCCCCTGGACTACCGACACGTTTTCATGGGGTGATTACGTGCCCGACCGGCTGCCCGGATGGTTGGCTGATGAAAACTCACAGGTCACCGTCTGTGTCATAGGGGATGTTCCCGTGGCGGTCTCCCATGCTGTGATGCTCTCCCGGACCGAGGCGTGGCTCGAGGCGGCACGGGTCCACCCCGACCACAAGCGCTCGGGAATGGGCACGGCGATGAACCATGCCGGTGTCACATGGGCAGCCGGGCGCGGCGCTCAAGTTGTTCGTTTGGCGACTGAGGCCGACAACGGGCCCGCCGTTCACCAGGTTCGCGCACTTGGGTATCGACACACGTCCACCTGGGCCCACTCCAAAATCGCCACTGGCTCCGTACGCTCGCCTGCGGGCACGAAGCCGCTCAGCCCGTCCAGCCTTCAGGATGTCGATGCGGCGTGGATGTCGTGGTCGCACAGCGATCTGTCACGGGCAGGCAGGGCGCTGCTCGCCAACGGCTGGCAATGGCGACGCGCCAGACCTGACGACTTGTCCCGCGCCGCAGGGAGAGGGGAGATGTTCCAGTCGGCCAATGGTTGGGTGGTGGTGGACCGACCCGAAGACGACTGGTTTCGGGTGATCTGGATGGCAACAGATGCCACATCAGCTCCAGCCTTTCTCGATGAAATCGTGGCTCTGGCCAAGTCTGCAGGAGTCGACGAGGTGTCGGTGAAAATGCCGGCCCTCGGCTGGGCCGAGGAGGCGCTTGTCCGCACCGGAGCTGAACCCAAAGAGATCTACCTCTTCTCTCTGGGTGTCTAGGACCGCACTAGGTGAGAATCAGCATCGCCGCAATCGCCCAAACCACGAACATCACCGGCACATCCGCCCGATGAACCCATTCGCGTTCGACCGGCAGACCGCGCGCTACTAGAGACAAGGGGACTCCAACGATCGGCATCACTGTCATACCGGCAATTCCAACCGCCCTGATGCCCTCGACTCCTTGGAGGATCGGCCTCGGGAGACCCTCGACCAGCCCGGTGAGAAGTCCGTAGATGAGCAGCGCGCCAAACCCCAGGCCAAATACCGCAAGCGTTCGCCCGATCCCAACCTCCCAAAGCCGGAACCCGATGAGACGTCGCCCCCTTCCCAGAGGTCCCTCCGAGGCAACCCCGAGACAGAAGAGACCACTAACTGCGAGGACGATCGCCGAAATGAGAAGCGGAGCCGTTTCGAGTTCCGAGATCACGTCAACCAGATCGAACCCGGCAAGCAGAACAGCAATCGAAAGCCCGATGAGGAGGGCACCCAGGACCATCAGCCCGACATCGAGCATCGTCCCGAGGGCCCCGTAGGCGAGGATTGAATAGCGTTTCAGGGTTGCGAGTGCACCTGGCTTGACTGTGTTCTCTGTCACCGCTGCCAACTCATTTCGCGAAGTGCTCCTCTAGCGCCTTCAAATACCACTCAACCGGGTGGGCGATCACATGCTCGTCATCCAAATAGCTACGCAACTGCATTTCGCACCCGGGATTTGCCGAAGCCACTCTGGTCACACCCGTTGAACGAACCTGATCGGCCTTTTGGTTTCCCAATTGGGCAGAGGCTTCGGGTTGAGAAACCGTGTAGATCCCGGCCGCCCCGCAACAGAACCCGATCGGGTCCGTCTCGACGACTGAATAGCCTGCGGCCTCGAGAATCAGCCGCGGCTCCGCGATGACTCTTTGGGCATGCCGCAAATGACATGGATCTTGTATCGCGATCTTGCCGCGATCGCCTTCCAATCTGGGGAGGGCGCCGTCCTCAATGGCATGGGCGATGACAACGGTGATGTCGACCGCCCGATCCGCCACGGACATGCCATCTTCGGCCCAGTGGTCGTAACCCCCGAGATGAGCAGAGCAGCCAGCGGCGGTGGCCACCACCTTGTCGTAACCCCCGAAGACCACGGTGTTCTGCGACGCAAAGGCACGTGCAGCATCGACTTTCCCGTCGTGGGCTGACAGCGCACCACAACAGGTCTGGCTCCGCGGTGCCTCGACCCGATAACCGGCTCGTTCCAAAAGAGTGACGGCAGCCTGATTCACACCACGAAACCATTGATCCTGGATGCAACCGGTGAGCAGCCCAACGGTTCCAGCAGCGCCGTTGCCTCCACTGTGACCGAGACTTCGATCCGGCTGGCCCATGAGCGGGCGGAGACCTGAACTGACCCGCTCGTACTTCTTAGGAGCAAGCGAAGTGAGTTTGAGGGCCTGAGCGAGTCCCAGCAGGGTGGTCCCGGTTTTGAGAAGAGATCGAGAGCCGAGGGCGGTGCCCAACAACCACTTTCTCTCCTTGCCTTTTCCGGCGACCTGGGCCGCAATCTCGGCTTTGGCTCCTTCCAATGCTCTGCCGTACGGGACCAGACCGGGGCACACCGGCTCGCAAGCGCGACATCCCAAGCAGAAGTCGATGATCCCGGCGAAGGTCTCGTCAACGTCGATGATCCCCTCGTCAACTGCGGTCATGGCGTGAAGTCTTCCCCGTGGTGAAGCTGTCTCCCTTCCGGTGAGTCGAAACGTTGGACATACGGGGAGGCAGAGCCCACATTGCACACAGGAATCCAGCTCCTGTCTCGTGGGATGGAGATCGGTGACCCAGCCCCCCATCACAAACCTCCGGGAAGACGACCGGGATTGATGATTCGAGCAGGGTCGAACTGGGCGATGAGTCTTCTCTGAATGTCCATGGCCGGTGGGGGCTTGCCCCAGGGGTCGAGACCGGTTTCCGATCCCTCCGGTGAAGCGACGACGACCAAGTGACCACCGACCGATTCGGCCCACTCTCTCAGTTCGACCGCACCCGCTGCATTGGGCGAAGCAGCCCGGATGTCCCCGACACCATGAATCGCCAGATAGGTCCACCCGTCGGGCAATGCATCGACCGCCCGACCCGTCATCGCGGGCGGAACACGCAGTGACCACCTGTAGTCCCCGTCTGGATCGGACGGCCAGTGGTGGCCAGTGACTCCCTCGCCGCCAAGCTTGGCGACCTTTGCCGATATCTCCTCCGCTGTCCCCCATACGTATACCCGGGTCGAATCGTTGTCCTCCAGAACTGCAAGCGGTCGCACCACTTCCAGAGCCTCCTCGATCGACGAGACAGTCACGGTGGCGCGGTTGGGCGGGGCGGGCCAAAGCTTGAGACACACAGAGACGATCACACCCAACGATCCAAAAGCTCCAACGGTCAGCCTGGGGAGGTCGTAGC
>JBAVIK010000315.1:0-11863 GCA_049686815.1 Acidimicrobiia bacterium
CCCATGTCCCGCTCGTCGACGATGTCCTGACCAAAGATCTCGAGTATCGAATCCAATTCCCAGATGATTTGCTTGAACCAAAGCTCGTACGCCTGATGAACAATGATGAAGAGCATCTCGTCGTGGACGGGCTTGCCTTGACGAGTGCTCTCCATGCTCTGGGCGTCCAGGAGCCGATCGAGCCGGAGATAGTCGCCGTAGTAGATCGGTTCACTCATGGATGGCCGAAACTAGTGCACCGCTGGCGGTCAATTGTCGATTGGCGCCACGCCGCACCATTTCTCGGACATCGTCCACAGTCGCTTGGCAAGATCGTTGTCTGCCGCGGCCGCCGAAGGCGCTTCGATCGATCGTCTCGCGTAGTAGTGGCCTGAGTCATCCGCTACTGATGGGGACCGGGCACACCAGACGATCGTGTCCGCTCCCTGCTCCGGTGTCAGAATCCGCCTGGCGATCAGAGGCCTTATGTACCAGGGGATGATTCGTGTGTTGGTGAGGCCAGGGTGCACCGCGTAGAGCCTCCAATCGGGTTGTCGTTTTGCCATTTCGGTGGCAAACAGGATGTTGGCAAGCTTCGATACCGCATATTCTGTGATCCCGAACACACTCCGCGTCCTTCTCATCACCGCATCGAAGTTGATCCCGTCGGCCCGACGGTGGACTTCGCTGCTCACCTGGACGATCCTCGTGCTTGGCGCGAATGTCCGACGGAGATGGTGGGTGAACATGAAATGGCCGAGGTGGTTCACTCCGAAATGGATCTCGAACCCGTCTTTGGTTCGTCCGTGAGTCGCACCGACACCGGCACAATTGACTAGTACGTCGATCTCTCGTTCTGTTTGCTCGAAGACACCTGCCGCGTCCCGCGCCGATTGCAGAGAAGCCAGATCCAGCTCGAGGTATTCAGCCGATCCCCCCTGCTCCGTGATCTGGTCGACCACTCGTCGGATGCGGGTAGCGGATCTACCAGCGGCGACGATGTGGTAGCCCGACCGTGCCAGCTCGAGGGCCGTAGCTCGACCTATCCCACTCGAGGCCCCTGTTACCACTGCCAGGCTCATCGTCGAGACCGTACAGTCACTAGCGTCGCACGATGTGACTGCGTGGCCTGATGTGTTGAACGCCGATCAGTTCTTTCTACGAGACCGCCTGGACGAAGATGCCGGGACGATCGCCCTGAGGCTCGACGATGGCAACCTGACCTTCGGCGAGGTCGATGCCCTGGCCACGGCGTACGCCGTGTCGCTGGGCGAACTGGGTGTCTCGCGCGGCGATCGCGTGTTCATCGTTCTGCCCGATGGCCCCGATTTCGTAGGCTCGCTGTTCGGGGTCTTCCGTCTTGGGGCGGTGGCGGTGATGGTCAACCCGGGGTTGACCTCCAGTTCACTCAGGGCCGTGACCGAAAGCGCCCGGCCCGCTGCTGCGGTCGTTCATGAGCGCCACGTCGGGCACTTCGAGGAATCGGTTGGGGCGAGTTCTGTTTCGATGCTCGTCGTTGGTGACACGAAGCGGCCGTCTTCGACCACGCACGTCGAGACCTGTCCGACCGCACCGGACGACCCTGCTGTATGGCTCTTCTCGGGGGGTACCACCGGGGCGCCAAAAGCTGTCGTCCAGACGCATCGCAGCCTGGTCAACACCACTCGCCTCTACGGTCAGGGCTCACTACAGCTGACAGGCACCGACATCACGCTTTCGGTGCCGAAGTTGTACTTCGGCTACGCCCTCGGCTCCAATCTTCTGTTCCCATTCTCAGTTGCCGGATCGTCGGTTCTGTTTGAAGAGCATCCGACACCAGAGGCTGTGCTCGAGCGGATCGAGAAGCATCGACCCACGATCTTGGTCAACGTTCCGTCGGCAATCAACCAGATGCTGGCTCACCCCCACATCGAGACGTGTGACATGTCGAGCTTGCGGCTGGTCACGTCGGCGGGCGAAGCCCTCCCAGAGTCGCTGTATCACCGGTGGAAAGAGACGGTCGGAGTCGAGTTGCTCGACGGGCTCGGGACTGCAGAGATGTGGCACGTCTTCATCACCAACACTGAAGGCGCGGTACGGCCCGGGACCCTGGGACGGGTGGTGCCGGGGTTCGAGATCAAGGCCTGCGACGACGATGGTCTCGAGGTCGGCCCCGGGGAAGTTGGGCGGCTATGGGTGCGCGGGGAATCGCTTGGCCTGGGCTATTGGGAGAGCCCGGAGCAAACGTCGGAGTCATTCCGTGGTGAGTGGTTTGTGGGCGGCGACTTGGTTTCGATAGACGTCGACGGCTACGTGACCCACCGGGGGCGGGCAGACGATGCGATCAAGGTCAAGGGGAAATGGTTCAGGCCCCAAGAGGTCGAGTCGACCCTTCTCGACCACGCGAATGTCAAAGAGTGCGCTGTCGTCGCCGTCACCGACGAGACGGGTCTGGCTCGCCCCGTTGCCTTTGTGGTTCGTGATGGCGAGGTCAGCGAACAAGAGCTCATTGACTGGGTTCTGAAGAATCTCGAGGCCTACAAGCATCCGCGTCATGTCTATTTCGTCGACGAGCTGCCACAGACCCATCTCGGCAAAATCGATCGAGCTGCTTTGAAACGTTCAGCGGACTGAAAGTGTCCCATCAATCCGGCATGGTTGGGTGATGGAGCCAACGATTCTCCACGCCGATCTGGACGCGTTCTACGCGTCAGTCGAGCAGCTGCTCAACCCTTCCTTGCGTGGGAAGCCGGTTCTGGTTGGAGGAGGAGTCGTCGTCGCCGCCTCCTACGAGGCCAGGGCCTACGGGGTGAGAGCCCCAATGTCGGCTCGCGAAGCTCTCAAGCTGTGCCCGAGAGCGATCATGGTCGACGGCCACTTCGACCAGTACCTCGACCTTTCGGAGAAGGTCATGGCGATTTTCGATGACGCCACACCCATCGTCGAGCAGATCTCTGTCGATGAGGCCTTTCTCGATGTCTCGGGGACAACCCACCTACTCGGAAGACCCTCGGATATCGGCCGCGAGCTCCGACGACGTGTGCGTGAGGAAGTCGGCTTGCCACTTTCAGTGGGCATCGCCTCCACCAAGTTCCTCTCCAAGATCGCATCTGCCCGAGCCAAACCCGATGGTCTGGTCATGGTCGATCACGGAACCGAGCTCAACTTCCTTCACCCCTTGCCGGTCGAGGCTTTGTGGGGTGTTGGCAAGGTCACGGCTGCGAAACTGCATCGATTGGGCATTGGGACCATTGGCGAGTTGGCCCAGGTTCGTCCGGCGGCCTTGGCACCGGTCCTCGGTCAGGCAAACTCGACCGGTCTCGGCGCCCTTTCGTGGAATCGGGACCCGCGTCCCGTCAGAGGGGGGCGACGCTCCGGAAGTGTTGGCAGTCAACAAGCATTGGGGCGGGGCCTGACAGATCGCGAGGATATGGCAGTGGTGGTCATCGGTCTAGCTGATCGCATTGGGAGGAGGCTGCGGGCGAAGGCTCGATCCGGATCGACGCTGACGGTGAGAGTGCGCTACCCGGGTCCACGCAGCGTCACCCGGAGCCACACGTTGTCCTCGCCGACCGCGTCCACGGCCGCCCTCTCAAACCTCGGGATCGAGTTGGTGGGAAGGGCCCTCGAAGTTTCAAACGGAGAGCCGGCAACGCTCATCGGTCTCTCGGTCTCCAATCTCGCTACGGATCAATACCTACAGCTCGAATTGGACCTCGGGGAGGGAGGTGTCCTCGACGCGGGCAGTCGAGAGGATCTGAAGCGGAGATCCCTCGACGAGAGTGTCGATTCGATTCGGGAGCGGTTCGGACGGGAACTGGTCAAGCTGGGCACGGGCGGCAGCGGAGCAAGTGATGAGTTTCGGCGGCTCGCCGAGCGCTCATAACGCAGGCAGCTGTTCTTCTTGGAGCTGAACGGGACCCTTCAGCCCTGTCTTGATTCCCTGCTTGTTCGCGAAGAAGTCTCGGATGACTTCCATGAAGCTACCGACGCTCTGACGCGAGTCGACGGTTGGGCCGATGCTCACCTGTCGAGTCAGACGGTCTACACCCGCAACGACAACCGGGACGTTTGCTGCCTGGGCGATCTTCCAGAATCCGGACTTCCAGTGTGGCGCAGCTCCCCGAGTTCCCTCGGGCGCCATCACCAGAATCATCTCGTCGGACCTGTTGAAGGTGCTCGCAACCTGGTGAACTGCTCCACCCGGCATCGTTCGGTTGACCGGGATTCCACCGAGTGCCCGGAAGAAGTATCCGAAGGGCCATCGAAAGAGACTGTGCTTGGCGATGTAGCTCACCTTGATCTTGTATTGATGAAGCGCCGCGAGGAAGAGCACGAAGTCCCAGTTGCTGGTGTGTGGCGCTCCGATGATGACCATCTTCGGAATGTCGGGGACCACGCCGACGAAGGTCCAACCTCGAAGACGCCAAAATCTGTAGGCAAGCCACCTCACGGTCCGGATTCTCCCGGCTGGTGGGGACTAGGTTGAATCGCCCGCTCCGAGATTTCGCAACCACCGGACATCATTGTTCCCGGGCACCGGCGATTCGAAAGCCTGTTCCTTCCACCCACACGATCGACGACCGATGGCCGACGGCCTCGACAATCTCGGCAGCCATCTCTTCGCTGACAACAGCGGCCTCATCGTCTGTGTAGATCACACGTAGGCGTGCTGCTTCCGGGAACTTCGAGGCTATTTGCCCGGGGTGATAACAGATGAGGGTGACCGCGAAGGGTGTGACGACATCCTCGGAGACGATCATCTCCCTGTCCTTGGCGTTCTCGCGCAATAGATGCCAGGTGACCGCCCCGCTGAAGATGAACAAAGCCGTCGACACGGCCAACGAATCGCCGGGTTCGGCATCAAATGCCATCTGAAACAAGACGACAAGGGTGGCGATCAGCGATCCGGCGGCTGTCAGCCCCATGATGACCGCCAGGCCCAGCAGGTAGAAACGCCGTGGCCAACCGGTAACGATTTCTTCGCGCGGGCCCCGAGAGGCGGCCGACCAGAAGTAGAGCCAAACCATTGCCCCTACGAGTGTGACGATTGCTGTGGCCACCACCGCCTCAGTGGATGGTGTCACCAGCTCGTTGTTGTCGAATGCCAGTGCAGCCAGCCACGTTGCTGCCCCAACTGCGGTGCCGATACCCAGGGCGGCCAGCGAATACTGGTAGGCCTCGAGGGGAGAGGTGTGGTCCGAAGCTAGACGAGACCGATGGAGGAACCACGCAAGCTCAGCAACTATGGCTACTGCCAACGCCCCTGGCAGAAAATCGAAATGGAGACCGGCGTCGGCCGCCGCGGAGGTGAAGTACGAGATGGTCAGTATGCCGGCGAGCGTGACCACGCCGATCGTTGTCGCCATGCTGATGGTGGAAACGACATAGAGCCATGCCTGACGTGGCCATGCAGGTGGAGTGGGCCACGGCCGCCACCAACGCCAGTACCAGATGGGTGCTCCAATGAGGATCGCCGCGAGCGGGTCGCCCAAATCGGTTCCACCCGCTTGGGCGGCGAAGGACGAATAGATCTCCTCGAATACGTAGTAGAGGGCGCCTCCCACTCCGGTGACCAGCACTGTCAGACCAATTGCCGAGCCGACCACCCTGGGCAGTCCGGCAGCGTCGGATGAGGGAGGGCTATGGGCGTTAGCAACCTGATGAAACACGACGATGCCACCGAAGATCAGCACGTCGGTCCACTGCGGTGAAGATCCTTCGCCTATCAGCCAATCGAGAAAAGAGAAGGCCGCAAATACGAATGCGCCCAGGAAGACGGCTTCCATGATTGCCAGGTAGACAGTCCAACCACCACTGTCCGGGTGCAGTGTGCGTCTCTCTGCCTGACGTCGCCATATGAGCACCGCAATCGGACCGGCGACCACCAGGCCGGCGAGCGATGTGGCCACCTGATCAGGTGTGTTGAAAACTACGGAGTTGCCGGGAAAGGCAGCGCGCGCCAGTGCCGCCAGAGAGAAGCCGGCGGTCCCGACGGCGAGAGCGAGGAGCAAGTAGGCGATGATGTCACCGCCATCAGACGGTCCTGTCTGCTCCTTCTTGGTGAGCCTTTGGATCACAAAGATCACACCAATGATGATTCCGAGCAGGATCACGATGGCCACGGCTGCTCTCATTGGCAGAAAGCCATCAGACGTTCTCGCAGTCCCAGCTGAAATACGGCCAGGCGTCTCCGGTGATCAGCCAGCTGCCACCGCTGTCGATCAAGTGGAATTCCTCGAAGGAGGTCCACGCGCCACCAAACACCCCTTCGTTGCCGAAACGCAATGTCACCTGGACGAAAGCATTTCCGGCCGGCTCGGCTGAATCAGGCTCCTGAAGCGTGGCTGTGAAAGGCTCTGACGGGGTCGATCGAGCGATGCTCCCCGGGTTGCAGTCCTCGTAGAACTCAGGATCGAGCGCCATGGCGGCCGCTTCGTAGTCTTTGTCACTGATTGCCTGGAGGTATCCCTGCACCACTCCCTCAGGGGAGGAAGGGTCGAGCTGTACCGGTTCGCGGTTGACGGCGACGATGGCGAGAACAGCGACCAACACAACAGTCGCACCGACCGCGATCCAACGGTTTCGTGTCCCGTCACCCATCAATCACCCCCCTTTCCTGCAAACCTCAGGTAGTACCTCTCATATGTGATAAGAATCCGCTCATCTTGTTTGCTGATCCTTGCCCTTCTTAGACAGATTGGAGAGGACATCGGTTACTCCGGCATTGGTTAGAACTATCGGCCTATAACCACGCGCCTCGAGGAGCGATGCAGCGAGGTTTGCTCGATATCCGGTCCCGCAAGCCACCCAGACCGGTTGGTCCTTGTCGAGGTCAGCGGGAACGTCGGTGACGATGTCGGGGACGTAGCGGAGTGCGGAGTCGTGGATGACACCATGCTCCCATTCGTTGGGGGCACGCACATCGAGCACTTGGGCTCCGGCGACGATCGCGTCAGCGAACTCCTCGGTGATCGTCGCCGGGAACGATTCGAGAGGCAGGTTCCAAGAGTCCAGATCGCGGATGACTCCCCGCACTTCGTCGAATCCAATTCGAGCGAGTTGGCGCAGGGGCTCTTCCAGAACCTGGGTTGGATTGAGAACCAAAACAAGGGGTGAGTTGAAGGGGAGAATCCAACCAACCCAGATGGCGAAGTCGTCGCGCAGTTCGATCGCAAGGGAGCCGGCCAGGTGACCCGCGGCGTACTCGGATTTTGGGCGGGCATCCACAACGTGGACTTCAGTTTCAAGCGTGGCGTATGAGGCTTCGTCTATCTCTTCAACGTCAAACCTGCCCGGTGGGTCGACTCCTGCGATATTCGAAGGTCCCATGTGCCGGTAGTAGGCCGGATACGGCACCAATCCGGAAAGTTGACCCTCGACGAATGAATCCTCGTCCGCATAGGCCAGCACCGGATTCGAGACCTTTTCGGCCCCAATTGTTGAAGTGTGACTGGACGCCTGCGACGTCGTGCAGAAGCTGCCCGACCCATGTGTTGGGTAGAGCCCCACCGGATCGGGAAGGTCGGCAAGTCGATGGACGGTCCCATACTGGAGTCGGGCCAGGGTGTCGGCCCGTTCCATGCCGAGGAGGTCGCTCCGCCCTGCCGAGCCGACGAGAAGGCTCCCGCCTGAGAACAAGGTGACTGGCTTTCCATCCTCCAGGACGAGATAGGACATGTGCTCCGGGGTGTGCCCCGGTGTGTGAATAGGGCGAATCGACATCGAGCCGGCTTCGAGATCCTCCATGTGGAACGCGGGTCGACAGCGAAACGCCGGCGCAGCTCCCGAAGGCATGACGTGTTCACCGCCGAGGGCCCGAACCAGGTCGCGACCGCCCGAGATGTAGTCGTTGTGGAGGTGGGTTTCGAAGACGAATAGCAGATCAGCCTCGAACCGGTCGAGAACTGCCTCGAAACGATCGATGTCCCGCTGGGGGTCTACCACTATTGCCTGTCCCTCGTGAATGAGAACGTAGGTCGAGTCTCCAAGGCCTTCTGTGCGAATAACTTCGATTTCCACGTTCAGCTCTGCATTCCCAACTCGTGCATGCCTCCCGAGAGGTTTGCCACGCTCTCATAGCCATTGAAGGCAAGAAAAGTGGCGACCTGCTGGCTGCGGCCACCAGAGCGACAGATACAGAGAATTGCCCTGTCCTTGGGGATCTCATCGATTCGGTCCATGATTTCTGTCATCGGGAGCAGCACGGCGTTAGGAAGTGTGCCCTGTTCCCACTCATCGGGCTGACGCACATCCAGAAGGACACCGTCGTGCTGCTCGGCCCAACGGGCCCACTCTTCAGCTGGAATCTGTTCGATCGGATTCATTGCGATGAATCGTACGTCTTGGTCGGTGATGAGGCGTTGCGTCCAGCCCTACACTCGCAACCGCCGCACCCGTGGAGGAAGAGAATCGACATCGCAGTACTCGTCTCCGGCTCGGGGACAAACCTCCAGGCACTCATCGATTCCACTGACATAAGACCGGCCATCTCGGTCGTCATCTCGGACAACCCCGACGCGGTAGGACTGCGACGGGCGGAGAAAGCTGGGATCCCGACCGTGGTGGTTGCATGGGGGGACCATCCAGATCGTGCAACCTTCTCGACCGCCGTTGCGGACGAAGTCGAAGCGCACGGGGCCAAGGTGGTAGTCCTGGCCGGTTTCATGAGAGTTCTCTCGCCGCAGTTCATCGAGCGATTTCCCAATCGAATATTGAATATTCACCCTTCCGTCTTACCTGCGTTTCCCGGTTCCGGTGCGGTACAGGCTGCCTTGGAACGTGGAGTGACTGTCACAGGTGTGACAGTCCATTTCGTCGACGAACAGGTTGATCATGGTCCCATCGTGTCCCAACGAGTAGTGAACGTCGAGGCAAGCGACACGGTCGAGACCTTGCACGCGAGGATTCAGGTCGAAGAGCACGAGGTTTACCCGCAGGCGGTGAAGGCCCTTCTCGATGGGCGTCTGACCGTGGAGGCTGGCAGGGTGGTTTGGTCGTGAGCAGGGCCCTCGTCAGTGTCTACGACAAGACAGGGTTGGTGCCTTTCGTTCGCCGGCTTCGCGCAGCGGGGTATGAAGTCGTTTCCTCAGGTGGCACCGCTACGACACTCAGGGAAGCCGGTCTCGAGGTCGCGGACGTGGCCGACGTCACAGGTGCCCCCGAGATGTTGGGTGGGCGGGTCAAGACCCTTCACCCCAAGATCCACGGGGGGATTCTCGCTCGGGATGAGTCGGATGACGCAGAGTTGGCCAGTCATGGAATCGAGCGTTTCGACCTCGTCGTGTGCAATCTCTATCCGTTTCGGCAGACGCTGGAAGACCCAGAGGCCGGCGAATTGGAGTTGATCGAGAAGATCGACATCGGTGGTCCGGCGATGATCCGGGCCGCTGCCAAGAACTACCGACATGTGGGTGTGGTGGTATCCCCCGATCAGTACGAGCAGGTGGCCATCGCTGTTGAAAGCGGCGGACTGACCGAGGAGGGCCGGCAACGTCTCGCAGCCGAGGCATTCTTTCATACCGCCGCTTACGACGCGGCAATCGTCGGTTGGTTGGGTGACGATCGTGTCCTGCCTCTGCGTCGGGTCGGCGGGCTTCGCTACGGCGAGAACCCCCATCAGGATGCTGAGCTTTTCCGCGAAGACGGATGTGAGGCCTGGTGGAGCGCAGCCACCCAACACCAGGGCAAAGAGATGTCCTTCAACAACTACCTCGACACCGAGTCAGCCTGGCGTCTTGCCCACGATCTCGGGCCCAATTCCGTCACCGTGATCAAACACACCAACGCCGCTGGGGCGGCCCGAGCAGCGTCCATTTCCGAGGCCTTCGAGCTGGCCTGGTCTGGCGACTCGTTGGCAGCGTTCGGGGGAGTTGTCGCAGTTCATGGGCTGCTCGATCAGGCAACTGCAGAGCGGATCGCCGAGATGTTCGTGGAGGTGGTCGTTGCCACCCAGATCGAACAGGGTGCCCTGGACGTGCTCGCTCCCAAGACCAACGTCCGGGTCTTCAGTGCACCCCTGCCCGGGAGGTCTGACTTCGACTATCGACGGGTCGAGGGCGGATTTCTCGCCCAGACCCGCGACACAATTGGGGACGGTGAGTGGGAGGTTGCATCGAGCCGCAAACCGACGGATGACGAGATGTCAGGTCTCCGATTCGCCTGGACCGTCGCGGCGCATGCCAAGTCCAACGCCATCGTTCTCGCCCGTGGTGAGCACGTCGTGGCCGTGGGAGCTGGCGACCAGTCGAGAGTTGGCGCAGCCAGTCGGGCGATCGACAAGGCCGGTCGGCGTTCGGTCGGAGCTGTCGCGGCGTCAGACGCGTTCTTCCCGTTTCGAGACGGGGTCGACACTCTCGCCGCTTCAGGTGTCACAGCTATCGTCGAGCCGGGTGGATCCAGGAACGATCAAGAGGTGATCGACGCCGCTGACGAGCACGACGTCGTCCTGGTGTTCACCGGGGAAAGGCATTTCAGACATTGACATGAGCGCAACCATTCTCGACGGCAAATCGGTCGCAGCCGCGGTCAAGGCTGAGGTCACGGTATCCGTTTCCGAACTGGATTACAGCCCGGGTCTTGCAACTGTGCTGGTGGGGGATGACCCCGGCTCCCATGCCTATGTGAGGGGCAAGCGCCGGGACGTCGAAGAGGTCGGGATGACTTCGTTCCATCACGAGCTTCCCACCGGAACAACACAGGAAGAACTGGCTTCTCTGGTCGCCTCTCTAAATGCCGACGACTCGGTTGACGGGATCCTGGTGCAACTTCCCCTCCCGGCCGGGCTCGACTCCGAGGCGATCGTTGAGGCGATTGCACCCGAGAAGGACGTAGACGGGCTTCATCCGTTCAATCTCGGTCTGCTCTTGTTGGGACGCCGTGGTCTGCGACCCTGCACGCCGAGCGGTGTGTTGCGAATCCTCGACCACTACGACATCGCCATCTCTGGCCGACGTGCTGTGGTGGTGGGTCGGTCGTTTCTGGTGGGTCGGCCCCTGGCACTTCTGCTGTCGGAAAAGGGTGCCGACGCCACGGTGACCATGGCTCATTCACGCACCTCCGACCTGGCCGGCTTGACCAGAGAGGCGGACATAGTCGTCGCCGCCGCAGGGTCGATTGGTTTGATAACGGCTGAGCACCTCAAGCCGGGGGCGACTGTGATCGATGTCGGTATCAACCGGACCGATCAGGGGTTGGTCGGCGACGTTGACTTCGACTCGGCTGTCGCTGTGGCCGGAGCCATAACCCCGGTTCCGGGTGGGGTTGGGCCGATGACCCGTGCGATGCTCCTGGTGAACACGCTGACCGCGGCGGAGAAGCGTCGCGCCTAGCCACCATTCTCGGCTACGAACTCCTGGGTGTACCGCCTCCATAGTTCGATCGCCTCGTCTGACAAGCTGGGTGTTGGATCGTTGGGGTATTGGTACATGAGGTCGACGTCCTCGGGATGGTTGGTGGTCAGCCACTCCTTGATCTCGGAGTCATACTGAAATCGGTTGAACCCGAGCTTCGCGGCTCTCACTCGATCGCCCAGCACATTGAGGGTGACACGAGCCGTGGTGATCGGCTCGACACCAAGACCATCCGACCATGCGCTGTGGTGGGTGACAGCGCAGAGAACAGCGCGGGTTTCATCTTCGAATTTGTAGACGGTGATCACACGACACCCGTCGACTTCATACACCCAGCCCATGGCTTGGCGAAGTCTCATCTCGGCGTCGAGTTGGTCAGCTCCGATCGTCGGATAGATCGAGACGCTTGCGTCGTCGGTCAGGTACGAGTACGCCGTGGGATCCGAATGCCCCCAGGCATCGACAAATGCGGCGGACGTCTCGACGGCGGCGGCGGACACCGCGGCCTCACGGGAATCCCTCATTGTCACCAGCGCGAGCACGCCGATGAATAT
>JBAVIK010000316.1:0-8600 GCA_049686815.1 Acidimicrobiia bacterium
ACATCGAGCAATTCGCCGCGGCGATGGGACTTCCGTATTTCCGGATTCCACTCACAGGTGAAGTGAGGGACGTGACGCTGATCGGCTCGACCCATCTCCACGGTGATGGCAAAGGCGGAACCGAGAGTCGGTGGGAAGACGGTGACATCACACGCGCGCTGCGCGGCCCGGCCCTCCTCAACCTGTCCGAGCTGAACGCGGCGGGTGCTGAGACCCTTTTTGCACTTCACGGTCTGTTGGATCGTTACGCCGCTCTCGATCTGCCCAACGGGGAAACGGTCAGATTGAGAGAGGATGTCAGGGTCTTCGGGACTATGAACCCCACTGACATCCGCGACTACGCCGGCACCCAAACCCTCAACAAGGCCTTCGCAGACCGATGGGTCATCTGGGAAAAGAAGTTCCCTGCGGAAGAACAGGTGAAAGAGATGCTCTCCACCCGTTATCCGTCCCTGAAGGAGGAGTATGTCGAAGCAATCTCCAGGCTGACAGTCGAGATAAACGCATCGTTCGACGCTATGGACACAGGTGTGCGGGTGGAGACACCGCTCTCGCTTCGCTCCGTCCTCGACCGTCTCCCAACGGGGCTCTTGGTTTTCGAAGAACGGGAAGATCCGTTGCGCAACGCCTGGGAGGAGTTCGTGCTGCCCCAAGTCGACATCTACGACCGCGACCACTACGAGACCGTGTGGAATGCGGTGGTCCGTCGAGGACCGTCGAAGAAGCCCTTCTGATTCGACCCGGGTTGCACCGATAGGCTGCGGAGATGACCATCAAAGCACTGCGCACCGACGACGGCCGGTTCGACTGCCTACCCGACTGGCCGTACCGGCCGCATTACATCGAGACTCTCGTCGGATATCCCGATCTCAGGATGCATTACATCGACGAAGGCCCCTCAGACGGCGAACTGTTCCTGTGTCTCCATGGTCAGCCGACCTGGGCATATCTGTATCGAAAGATGATCCCGGTCTTTCTCGAATCAGGTGCCAGGGTGGTCGCACCCGACTTCTTCGGATTTGGGCGGTCAGACAAACCGGTCGACAACGACGTCTACACCTGGGATTTCCATCGTGGTGCACTCGTGGCATTCATCGAGGCCCTCGATTTGAAGGATTTCACTCTGGTCGTCCAGGACTGGGGTGGGCTGCTCGGTCTGAGTCTTGGCGCCGACCTGTCCGAGCGAATATCAGGGCTGATCGTGATGAACACAGCATTCGCCGTTGGGGGCACACCGGGACAGGGTTTTCTCGACTGGCGTGACTACGTGGCGAGAACCCCGGACCTCGCAGTGGACAGGTTGATGCAGCGGAGCTGCCCACAACTGAGTGATGCCGAAGCGGCTGCCTACGGTGCACCGTTTCCCGACATCACCTACAAGGCGGGTGTGAGGACATTTCCAGCGCTGGTGCCCACCAACAGTGACATGGACGGTGTCGAGATCTCGAAAAGGGCCCTCAGATGGTGGTCTGAGGAATTCGATGGACGTTCATTCATGGCAATCGGAGCCAACGACCCGGTGCTCGCAGGGGTGATGCCCTGGGTGAGGGAGAGGATCCGTGGCTGTACCGAGCCACTCGTCTTGGACGATGCCGGTCACTTCGTCCAGGAATGGGGCGACCAGGTCGCCCGGGCGGCTTTGGCCGCCTGGGATGGCTGACTCGGTTTGACCTGACAAGAGCCGTCCTCCGGGTACCGTCACGAGGTATGGCTTACGATCTGGGAAACGCCGAGCTCGACGGGCGTATCCAACAACTTGTCGCCGATGCCTCGGAGAATGGCAATCAGGACCTCATCGCCGAACTGATCACCACGGTCCTCAAACTCCACCGGGACAGCGCGACGCGCGGCGACCTCCGGCTGATCAACACCGCTGTGAAGGAGATGCGATATTCGAATCTCGTCTTCTCCCGTCACGACGAGCCAAAGGTCACGATCTACGGTTCGGCGCGTATTGGAGCGGGTGACCCCAACTACGAGCTAACCCGGCATTTCGCCGCCCGTATGGTCGAGCACGGCTGGGGGGTCATCACCGGTGCGGGGCCCGGAATCATGGAAGCCGGCAACCAAGGCGCCGGAATCGCAAACTCGTATGGAGTCAACATCAGACTTCCATTCGAATCTGATGCAAACCGATTCCTCTCACCTGAGAGGACGGTGAACTTCAAATACTTCTTCACCAGAAAACTCGGCTTCGTCAAGGAATCACACGCCTTCGTGATCCTGCCTGGCGGCTTCGGGACCCTTGACGAGGCTTTCGAGCTGCTCACCCTCATCCAGACCGGGAAGAGCGATCTCCACCCGATCGTCCTCCTTGAATCGACGGAGACGACCTATTGGAGACCGGTTGTGGATTTCATGCGTGACGTGCAGCTCGATCGCGGTCTGATCAGTGAATCGGATCTCTCACTGTTCTTCCGGACTGACGATGCGCAGGAAGCCTGCGACCACATTCTCGAGTTCTACTCGAACTACCACTCGCAGAGATATGCATCAGGAAGACTGATACTCAGGGTTCGCAAGGCCCCGGACACAGAGGAGTTGGCTCGGCTGAATGAGGAATTCGCCGACATCGTCGTTGAAGGTGAGATAGTGCTCGCCGATCCAACCGAGCAGGAAGTCATCGACAACGACGCCCTCGACTGTGATCGGGTCTCCTTCCTCTTCGATCGCCGACATTTCGGGCGGCTGCGCAACCTGATCGATCGTCTCAACGAGGGCGCCGACCTACCCGAAACGACTCACATACCGGCACCGATGGGCGAGGAGCAGGCAGAAAGAGCCTGGTAGGGGTCACACCTCTCTTGGGAGTACGGGGATCGGCACTATTAGAATCTGCGGGTGCGTGACATCCTCTCTGACCTCGTAGCTGAACAGCAGTTTCTGGATCAGTCGCTACAGCGAATCCCCATAAAGGTTTGGGATCTCGTGACGCCGAACAAGCCATGGACCGTCCGTGACACCATCGCCCACCTCGCTGACTTCGAGGAACTGGGTGCTGACTCGATCAACGGTGGCAACCGCCTCAAGGAATGGAAGACCGCACCCGACCTCGACGCGATGAAGAAGAAGGCGATCAAGAAGGGGCGTGGAATGCGTCCCCAGGATGTCATCGAATGGTGGAGGGGTGGGCGAGCCAAAGTCGTCGAGCCGCTATCACACATGAATGGTGAAGACCGGGTCGACTGGATCGCAGGTGACATGAGCGCCCGCACGTTCGCCACGTTCAGACTGATGGAGACCTGGATGCATGGGCTCGACATCTACGACACCCTCAGCCTGGAGGTCGAGGACACTCCCAGGATCCGTCATATCTCCTGGCTGGGTTGGAAGACACTCCCCCATGCTTTCAAACAAGCCGGAGAGCATTACGAGCCGGTTCGGGTGGAGGTGATCGGCCCCGGGTACGCCAAATGGGTCTACGGCCCCGAAGACACCGACCAACTGATAAAGGGTTCGGCATCCGACTGGGCGAGGATCGTGGTGCGTCGGATCAAGCCGTCGAAAACACGACTGAAAGTCAATGGCGACTACGCCGAAAAGGCTCTCGAGGTAGCCAGGGCCTGGCTGTGAGTGCCATCCCCCACCTCGTGGGGATGGTCCATCTGCTTCCGCTACCCGGATCGCCGGGATACGGCGGAGCAATCGGTGAGATAACACGAACCGCTGTCGAAGATGCAACGGCACTCGCCGACTGCGGCTTCCCCGCTCTGATGATCGAGAACTTCGGGGACGTCCCGTTCTTCGCCGATGCCGCCCCTGCGGAGACTGTGGCTGCGATGGCGGTGGTCGTCGACGCGGTCAGGCGGGCCACCGACCTGACGATCGGTGTCAATGTTCTCCGCAACGATCTCTTGTCGGCACTCGGGATAGCCGCCGCTACCGACGCCGCCTTCGTGAGAGTCAACGTCCTCACCGGGATCATGTACACCGACCAAGGTCCGATCATCGGGAGAGCCGCTGAGGCTCTTCGAAGCCGTGCAAGGCTCTGTCCTGATGTGGAGATTTGGGCTGATGTCCTGGTCAAACATGCAACACCGCCACCCGGAATGGACATCGGTCAGGCGGCGGCCGACACTGTTGAGAGAGGCCTGGCCGACGCCATTATCGTGTCGGGATCGGGAACAGGGATCGAGCCCGGTCTGGATCGGCTCACTGCAGTCAAGACCAATATCCCCAAAGAGACACGCCTCGTGATCGGTTCCGGAGCCAACACATCCAATTTGTCACAACTGACCGAAGTGGCCGACACTGTGATCGTGGGCACCGCCTTGAAGATCGACAGCCAGGCCGCCAATCGCGTAGACCCGATACGCGGTAGGCAGTTCGTCCAGGCCGGCACCGACTGCGGACTGTTGTGAGCTCGATCAAGACCCGTACCGACGGCGCTGTGGCAGTGGTGACGCTTGCCGAGCCGGCCATTCGCAATGCCATCACCGGCGAAGAAATGCTCAATGAGCTCCTGGACGCCATCGACGACGCCGAGAATGACCCGGAAATCGTCGTCCTGGTGATCGACGCGGAGGGGCCGGCCTTCTCAGCCGGTGGAAACGTCAAAGACATGGCGAACAAAGATGGGCTCTTCGCCGGCAGCCCAGTCGAAATCACCGAGAGATATCGCGGGACGATCCAGCAATTGACCCGCTTTCTCGCCACGACCGACCTGGTCACCATCGCCTCGGTCAATGGCCCGGCGATCGGGGCCGGATTCGACCTCGTGCTCGGTTGTGATCTCCGGATCGGAACCGCTCGCGCCCGATTTGCCCATACATTTATTGAGATGGGCATCGTCCCCGGTGACGGGGGCGCATGGCTTCTACCACGGGTAATCGGATGGCAGCGTGCAACCGAGCTGGCGATGACCGCCCGCTCCATCGACGCCGAAGAAGCCGTCGACTGGGGTGTTTTGCTCGAGGTTGTCCCCGAGAGCCAGCTCTCGGTTCGGGTCATGGACCTGGCCGAGACAATCGCATCAAAACCGCGACCGGCTGTTGTGATGGCGAAACGTCTCCTCAGACAGGCGAGAAATATGGACCTGGACGCCTTTCTCGAATACTCAGCGGCTCTTCAAGCGGTGGCACATACCACCCCTGAACACGAAAAGGCAGTCGCCGACTATGTGGAAAGACTCAAAGGCCGGGACTGACCATCCAGTCAATTGAGACTGGCGACCCATGTTATGACCACCCAGAGTGAGCAGACTTTGCACTTGGTGATGACATGATGAGAGAGATTCCCAGAGATATCTTGATCGAGGTGATGGAGGACGTCATCGAGGACCTCCATGGCCATGTACATCGGGTATCCGATCTAGCCGTCGATCTCGGCACAGGTCTCGGTCTGCCCGACGAGGACCTCGATCGACTCGCTCTCGCCGGTGTTCTCCATGATGTGGGCAAGATCCATCTCGACCCGGGGATACTCGGCAAACCGGGGCCATTGGACGACGACGAGTTCGAACTCATGCGACGTCACCCCGAATTGGGATTTGCAATGACCCGGAATCGTCTCGATGCCAAGGTTGCCGAGGCCATCCTCTACCACCACGAAAGATTCGACGGTCGCGGGTACCCGTTCGGGCTCGAGGCCGAAGGGATCCCCATCCTCAGCCGTATCGTTCTCGTTGCCGACGCATTTGACGCAATGACGTCTGTCCGGGCCTATCAGCCAGCCCTTCCGGTGGACTTCGCCGTAGAGGAAATCCGGAGAAACGCCGGCACCCAATTCGACCCCAACGTCGTGGCGATATTTCTCGACCTGGCTGCGATCGACAAGCTCCCTCTCGAACTCAGCGCCTGACACTCACCCGTCGGTGGGGATCCACAGAAGCTCGAACCTCTCGAGGACCACAGGCGTGTCGTCGTCGATCGGTGTTCCTACCTCGGAGAAATACCATTGGTGTGCCTCGCGCCACCATTTCAGAGACCGATCCCCCTCACCTTCGTCCCATGCGAACTGCGCATCCACTTCGCCGAACGGTTTGACTTCGACCTGAGTGGTCCTGATCACGCAAACCGGGCTTCCAGAACCGTTGAGGATCACACTGAGATCACCGGCCATTGGCATCGGGCCTGACTCAGTCTCTGCTCCAAAGTCGCTCACCAGACTGGCAGTCGCCCTTTTCGGTCCGTCGATGACCAACGCAGCCAATTCGTCGGCGAGGTCCGGCATCTCGGCGCCACCAAATGGCCAGGCCTGATAGGGGCCGTCGATACCGGTTGCGGCGACGAAGCGAGCCCAGAATTCCTCGATCATCGCACCGAGTCTATGGGAGGAACCCCTGACAGCCAGTTCTAGAGAAACCTAACCTCGAGGCTGCGAATCCGACCCTCGACGATGACATATCGATCCTCACCGCGGATGGGTCCCGGTAAGACAGGTGAACGACATTCCCACAGCGCGCGACCTTCGGAACCGTCGACCTCCACTTCGAGGACATCCAGTTCGAGATCAGGCAAAGGGGTCTCCCAGCCGAGCCTGAATCGATCCCTTATCGCCTCGATGCCTTCTGCCGGCGGAAGTTCGCTGAACGGCTCTGAGTACACCGCCTGATCGTCGAAGAGGGCGATGAGATCCGTCTCGGCAGTGGAGCCACGTCTCATCGCGGCGAAATACCGGTCGATTGTCTTCTCACTCATAGCTATCTTCCGCTCCTTGGTCGACGAAACCACAAAGACAAAGGTGAGGCAACTGCTTGCGGCCCTTCGTGAGCGGCCCACTGACCTTCCGATCTCCGAAGTGATCGAGCTGGCGGAGAAGAACGTGGCCGTCACGGTTGACCGGGCCGGAAGCCAGCCCGTGGTCTATGTCAGCCCTCGACCCGACTCCCGCTTCGAAGTACTCACCAAACGCGAGTTCGAAGTCGCCACACTCGTTGCTGCCGGGTTCACCAACAATCAGATCGCAGACACGTTGTTCATCTCTCTGGCGACGGTCAAGGACCATGTTCATTCGATTCTCACCAAAACAGACCTTGCCTCGCGCTCGGAGGTCGCCGCCTGCTGGTATGGCAGGCTCTAGACACCTTTTGACCAAACCGGGCTAGCCATCGCAACTTCGGGCTTGCCTGCAAGTAGAGGACCGGCTTTGGCCATATAGTCGGCGAACCATCCGGCCTGGGCATTTGCACCCATCGCTGCAGCGTCGCTGTAGATCTCGAAGAGATAGAAGACGTCCGGGTCGTGTTGGTCGGCACACCACACCACCACTTCCTGGGATGGGTTTTCGATCGCCCTCGGAGCCATCAGGTCCATGTAGAGGCTTTGGATCTCGTCTCGCTTTCCCGGGAGGGTCCTCGTCTTCACGATGATCGACAGTTCGCCCATATCCTTCCTTGGTTCGCTTGAGCCCAAGCTATTTGAGCTCTTGGGAACCGGGTACCCATCAAAGGATGGATTGTGTCTGGACGGCACCGGGCCGGCCGCACCCGGCTTGGTCCACCGATGCGCAAACGCATCGGCCGCACCCCACGTGCTCGGTGGGTATATGCCCGGCTCGCCTCAACAGTCACGCAATATCCTCGTAACCGTTTTCCAAGTCCGGGCACAACCCCGGTGTGAGGGACGTGTGACAACTGACTAGCGACGGTGGCAGCACGGCGTGGGATGTCTTCACCGACAACTTCGCGAGATGGATGGAACGAACCCACCCTGAAGTCTCCTCGGAGATCGACTACATCGCATGGCCCGACGGCGAGTTGAGTCTTCCCACAGCGGAAAGCATGCCGGTCGCACTCGAGTACATCGCCGAGTACGCCGCAACATTTTTGGACTGAACTGCTGTTTCGGAGGGGTTGCATACCGCTGCCCCTCCACGCTTCTTGTCACACCTGGTTCGTAGGTTGGTGGGTAAGGCGGGGTTGATAGACAAGTGTTGTTTTGGGGGTTTGGGATGAGTGAGCTCAGGTCGGTTCTCGACCAGATGGCTGCCACCGATACACAGATGCTGGGTGCCGAAGACCTGGCTGGTTTGATCGTCGAAGCCCTCCACGGCCAACAACAACTGGAGGTTCTGGTGGCTCGATGGACCGCCACGCTGTCCGAACGGGAAGGGCATCAGCACCTGGGCTACCGGTCACCAACCACATTTCTCATGCACCGGGGCCGGTTGTCCGCAGGGCATGCCAATCAGGTCGTTGCCCGTGGAAACGCCGCTCAACGGGCACCCGGCGCCCACACGGCGTGGGCCGACGGACGGCTATCAACCGATCAGGCGACTTCGATGTTCGAGGTGGCCGAGGCCGTTCCCGACCAATATCCGGACGCCGAACCAAGACTGGTGGAGATCGTCGAAGGCTTGAGTGTGAAAGACACCCGCAAAGCCGTCGAATACTGGCGGCAGTCGGTGGACGGACCGGGAGATCTCAACGGCGAAGCCCAACAAGTCCGCAGGCGTGTGTCCCTGTCCAAAACGATTGGCGGGATGCACTATCTCAGCGGCTGGATGACCAGTCTCGCCGGAGAAACCCTCCGCACCGGTCTCGAGGCTCTCATGCCGCCACCAGCTGAAACCGACACTCGCACCCCCCGGCAACGACGACACGACGCCTTGGAAGAACTAGCCAGACAATGGTTGGAAACAGGTGACACCCCATACATGGG